>CALGTK010000381.1 GCA_937904325.1 uncultured Planctomyces sp. | reverse complement strand
GGATTGAATCTGCGCTAGCTAATGCGGATTCTTCCGGCCGAAACGAATCGCGGCGATTCTCATCTGCAAATCCTCAGCCAGCATCTTGTCTACAAGGGACTCTGTTCCGTAAAGTCGTAAGGTTGCAGTTGATTACATAGAGAAAGTTAGCGATTTCGTACAGACAGCGTTCGGTCACGAGTCTGGCACGATTGATCCGACCATCATCCGCGATAATGTTTGAACTGAGGCCGCTGTGAGCAAACTCGCATACTTCTTCATGACGCTTGTTGGAGCCGTTCCGGCCGGCGGAGCCCTTTACGCTCTGATCCGGACCCTGCTCGACCGCGCGGACTCGATCGGCACGGTTCTGCTCGCAATCACCATCATGGCTACAGTCTGTACGGCATTGGTCGTTCTCACTCCATTAATCGTCCTGGTCTTTTACAAAGACACCCGCATGCCGATGGCTCCACAGCCAGAAAACACTACTGCAGGAGCAGCAGCAACTCCACAGAGCGACGCAGAGGAAGAAGGTTTCGGAGACGCAATTCCCGATGACTTCGACGAAGACGAACTGGCCGCCAGCGCTGACGACGATGAATACGGCGACATCGATGACGACGCAGACGCTTACAGCGACGACGAGATCGGCGACTACGATGAAGAATACGAAGAGTTCGACGAAGACGAAGAATTCTAAGTCGCTGGGATGTAGCAAGTCATTGTTTGCTGTAATCCCTACCCTGCCCCAACATCACTTTCGTAGTAGCGGACCAGTACCTGGTTATCGAGTCGATTGATCTCGACGTCCACCGGCGCCAGATCAGTCGGCAGATTGAACATGCTTAAGAGCATCTCGTCGTTCAAAAACCGCAATCCGCCACTCAGGTTCCCCGAGATTCGTCGAGGCGTTTCAAACGGCACCGGGCTCGCCAACGCGAAGCCCCAGTCTCCAAATGACGGCACGGCCGCATGAAATGGCCGCACATGAAACCCCGCTGCTTCCATCGTCCGCACAATACACCAGTACGCTTTTCGTGAAAGAAATGGCGACGTGCATTGAATGCAGATTCGAGCGTCGGACCCAACGCGATCGCGAAGTAACCGATAGAAGCGTGTTGTATAGAGCTTGCCCAGCGAAAAAGAATTCGGATCGGAAAAGTCGATCAGCACAAGGTCAAACTGCTCATTGACGGACTCCAACCAGATCATCGCATCAGCGTTTACGATGGTGACCCTCGAATCTTTCAACGCGCCGCTATTCAACTTTGCGAGAGGCGGGAACCATTCGGAAAGCGCGGTCATCGCGGGATCGATGTCGACCAGCGTTGCGTGCTCGACGTTGCCGTATTTCAGCAACTCTCGTAGAGCCAACCCTCACCACCGCCCAGCACAAGAACATTCTTCACTGACGAAGCTGTCGCAACTGCCGGATGAACGAGGGCTTCGTGATACCGATACTCGTCGGACGAACTGAACTGAAGATTCCCGTTGAGGTACAGCTGAAAACCCGTCCGATTTTGCGTGACCACAATCCGCTGGTACGAAGTCGTCTGCGTGTGAACGATTGGGCTCGAGAACATACTGTTCTCGGCCAGAGACGTCAGTGAGTCTGCTTTGATCAACCCCGCCACAAGCAGCAGCAGTACACCAACAGAGCGAATTCGCAACCCTGTCACGCTACCGGCAAGAATTGGACGCAATAGCGACGTTCCCCAAAGCCCGACCAATGCATTGAGAATTCCAAATACCAGCGACGTCCGGACAAGTCCCAACGTCGGAACGAGAAACACCGGAAATAACAACGACGCAACCAACGCCCCGATGTAGTCAAACGTGAGAACCTTCGAGACGAGATCATCGAAGTCGAGATGGCCTTTAAGAATCCGCATGAGCAGCGGAAGTTCCAGACCGACCAGCACGCCGATTCCAAAAACAACACCATATAGAACAGGCAGAAACCACGTCAGCTTCGCAAAACAGAGAAACAGCAGCGGCGCGCTCGTACCTCCCAGCAGAGCAACTCCAAGTTCCACCTCAACGAATGTTCTCGCTACGTTCCTCTTGACGAATGACGAAACCCACGCCCCCGCTCCAAGTGCGGACAGATAGACGCCTATTATCAACGAAAACTGAGTAACCGAATCGCCAAGAACGTAACTGGCGAGCGTACCGGCCAGTAATTCATAAATAAGTCCGCACGTGGCAATAATCAGCACGTTGAGATACAGCAAAGTCAGCGGAGCGTCGTTCATCAACGGTGAACGATTTCCGTCATTCGTCGAAACGCTCGTCGCCGACTGATCACCCAGCTTTCCATCCGACGATAATGCTGATGCACCGGAATCATCCACCAGTTTAACTTCGATCTCTTCTTCAGCGTCGAAATCGTCCGTCACTGAAATCTCCACCAGACATCCACACTGCCGCTGACTTGAACTAAGGCCAACCGGAAGCAAACAGTCAGAACCGGCTTACCCGTGAATCGCCGCAGCGATGATGATTGAAATCCCAATCACGATCGAACCAACCATGACGCCCAACGCCGTGTTCTGGTCTTCTTCGATTTCCTTCCAGAACGGAAGGGGCATCAACTTGCTCATCAGAACGATGGAAACTGCAAGTACAACCAGACCAATCACGGCGAAGATGATGGCTACAATGGCGTTTTGAGCAACCAGCGAAAATCCATCAACTGAGGCGTCACTCGCTGACGCGAGGATCGCCATCCCTGAATTGTTCATCCCGAACAGAACCTGGCCCATGAAACTCGACATCGTTCACACTCCTGAATTTTTCTTACCGGTAATCTGCCAATTACGACGCCGTTGAAACACGGCCCCGTGTTACTTTCCAAAATGAAAACCGCCACCGCCGCCTGAAAAAAAGAAGCCACTACGTCCTGTTCTGCTGCCATTGGATGTCCCGTCAAACATTCCGAGATCCGGAACTTTCCATCCAAGGGCGAAGGCCGTCCCAAGGCCAATGCAAAGAGCCAGACCAACAATCTGATAGATTTTCGTAAGCATCGTTACACCTTTCGGCTATTCACAACCGATCGTTTTCTGCCCGCCGGTCATCGCCTCGTCCTGACTTCAACCGCTCGCTCTGTATTCGTCAGTCATCTGATGTATAGGGCGAGTGGTCGCTTTCGGACCAGCGTTTGACATCGAAAGAGTGATTCACCATGAGGGCACCAATCGGAATCACCGATAAGAACCCCAGTCCATAAACAAGCACCCACGGATCAGCAGAGTCACTCAGTCCTGCAGCCCCGAGATAGATCAAACCCATTGCCAATCCGAACATCAGCCACTGTAGATAAATCCCTCGATCGCACGGAAACGGCTGATTGGGAGCGACCATCCAACCACGTGGCAATTCACCCTTCAGACCAAATGCCTCTTCAATCACTTCGTGTTTGACATACTTGCCAGGCGAAACGTTGACTTCGCCCAGATTCATACGTTTCCCTGAAAGTTGTTGCTCAGCGATCGTGAAGTCCATCGACCGCTCAATAGACATCGCATACGGTGGACAGATCAAATCCCGCGAAGTCACTTCTTCACCAACTACAACCTTCCAGTAGAACTCGCCCAGCACGTACTCAACCCGAGCGATCGCGCGTTGGAACAGCTTGAACGTCCTGCCATCCCAGGCCGTTGATGTCTTGTAATCATGAACGTCGGCTGGCGAGAGCGGCTCTGAGAAACTCCAATGCTCGTCGCTGTGGACCAGCCAGCGGAAACCGACGTCAGCGTTGTAAAGCAGGTATTCCGTCCGGAAGTATTTTCGATCAAACGTCACGGACCGCTGCATGAAACCGATGACAATGTACTTCACATCGAACAGCGTCCCCTCGGCACCGATCTCGATGAGCGGGTCTACTTTATTCTTATTTATTCTTAAGAGTTTCCAGGTACTGCAGATTTCCGTGGTCACATTCAAGCAACGAACTGCAATAGGGACAGGCGACACGCTTTGTTTCGTCGGGGGCCTGCAGTTTCAATGCCCCGGCACACTGCGGACAACTGACATCCCTGGCTGCGATGCGTTTGGCGTCTTTCTCGGCCGCACGCAAACCGGCCAAGCCGATTTCGTCGAGCGAAACCTGCCACCCGATGTAGCCTGCCGGATGACTGCCGTAGTCCAGCGTCGCGTACTGCCCTTCTGGCCCGTACAGATCAGCAAACGGGTGAGTTTCGCCGGGCTGAAAGTCAAACGGAATCTCGCCTTCGGCTCCGGCAATCGTTCCTTCACCCACTTCGGCAACCGTGAACTCGTTCTCGCCAAGTTGAATCTTCGCGCCGGCTTCCAAAGAACTGAGACTCGGCAGTCTGCTTTCGCCCTTCAACTTCTTCTGAAATTTCATGTAGAACTGGCCCTGAGCTTCCGCCAGCCAACCCCACTTGCCATTGAGGAACTGAGCGTACCACTCGTCCCACACTCCGCCCGCAGAATGCTGATACTGCACGCGGCCGACGATCCGAAACGGCTTGCCACGAAACTTGCCTTTGACGTCCAGACTCAAAGGAGACTGCGTTTCGGCCAGATCGGCAACCTTACCGTGATCTTCCAGCTTCTTGTCGCCTCGCGCGACGAGGCTCTGACAAAAGGGACAGATCGAAACCAGCGAGGTCCGCGACTTGAACTCAACGGGAGCAGCGCACGAGGGACACGGAGCTTCCATTCACGTCATCTGGTGCTTCTCCTGCTGCCCGATATTCACAATACGTGCCAAGAACAATGGCATGAATCTGTCAGAACAGCCCACTTCAGTTGCCCCTTCCGCTGCATACGAAACGCCCGACGTCGTAAGCGGATCAGCAGGCATCCACCGATTACCAGATTTTTGTCACTCCGATTTTCTGTGGTGTCGGATCCTGAATCTCGGCATGTCCGCTGAATAATCAAAAGAGTTCGTCAGTCTTTGAGTTGGTCAACCCACAATGTCAGCGTCTTTAGTCCTTAAACAAGCGTTCGGATTGCTGGGGATGTGTCGAAGTGATGCGCGCAGCGGCTGGTCGCGACACTTGTGTGTCGGTTGAAGAGTGAAGCTGTTTCGGGCATCGCGGGTTCTTTCGGGGGCCGGGTGTGGCGGCGGTACCGAAGCATCCGGACTTCGGCTTCGTGCGAGTCTTGTGGTCAGTGTCGCAGCGGTCGCGAGACGCATGCGTGGACTCGGAACAGCGTCTCGACCGACGGTGTCCACGTCAGCAGTCGATAGATCAGGCGACGGCCGCTGCTGAGAATCTGAGCGGGAATCTGGATCAGGCTCTGGCAGAACGTACGGAAGTCCATGCGGATGACGCGTCGCTTGTCGGTCTGACGTATCTGCTTTGCGACGGGCGGGCCGGCCTCGGTGATCGACAGGCCCAGCCAGCTTTTCAGGTTCCACGCCAGAGCGGCCATGACCATGTATGCCTCGTTGCTGACCAGGTCGTGCAGCGGAGCCGACAACGCGCCCATGTCTTTCAACTGGGCGATGATGTTTTCCTGATCGCAGCGTTTGTTCGACTGTTTCACAATGACTGTCGACGGGTGAGTCTGTTTCGGCAGGTTGGTGATGTAGAAGAAGTACGGCGATTCATCGAACAGTTTCAGCTCTCCTTTTGAAACGCTCACCTGTTTCTTCAGAACGACCATCCGATACGTGCGGTCACACGCTGTCGGCTGATAGTCGAACTCGGCGACGAACTCTTTTTTCAGACGTTTGTTTTTGTATTCCTTCTCGATGACGAACTGTTCTTTGAAGTTCGGCCGACGGGCTCTGGTCTGCTGCGTCTTGCGAGTGGTCTTCGACTTTCGTGTGAGTTTCCGCCATGCGGCATCGGGCAGGTTTTCCGCGAGTTCCACGAGGTTGGGCATCGCATCCATGCCGAACACGAACTCGACATTGTCTGAGTCCCAGCGATCCAGCTGCGTCGTCTGAGAGAAGTCGGTGTCGCCTCGCAGCAGCACACGACGGAAGCCCGCACGACGACACAACTGAATCGAACGGTCGAAGTAAACCGCAGCGTTCTCATGCGAGGGCCGGTTACCAGGGCGGTTCGTCAAGTACAGCACCTCGCGCGTATTCGCCAGAGTGACGACCAGCGGGTGATAGCCCCACTGACCTTTGTAATTCATACCGATGCCTGCCTTCTTCTCACCACAGGTTTCGACCATCGTCCCGTCGGCTTCGATGATGGCCTGATCGAAGAAGTCGTCCGGCTGCTGTTGCCAGACTTTCAGACGCGGCTCGTGAAACGCTTCCTGCAGCGCGAACACATCAAGCTTCGAGAACCGCCGACAGAAATCGCCCGCCGTCGTGGGATCGGGAATGCGCTGAGCACCGAGGGCGTCAAGATACGCCTCGTCATTCCGCCGCAGTTCCAGGTGTTCCAAACACGAGCCACCGGCCAGCAGATTGAACGCGATATTGAGTACGTGATCGGCTTCACTGTACGGCAGATGAAACCGGAAGATCGGACACTGCTGGTTGATGCTCCCAGCGAGATCCAATTGTCGCACGAGCTGTTGCACCACTCCGATCCCTCCGGCGGAGATGGCCTGCGTGCGATCCGCCAGTTCCAGCTGAACCGCTGGCGTGCCCAGCATGGGAGACTGCCCGTTCCAGTTGGCTTTATCAATCCGTTTCGCCACTCGACGCTGCCGCGTCTTCAATCTACTCCGTATACTCTGCTTCACCTGAAAACCTCCTTGTGACCGCGATGTTTCCTGATCGAACACTCAAGAAACGCCGCAAATCACAGGAGGTTTTCTTCTTTTCATGGATGCGTCGAATCCAGCTACGCT
>CALGTK010000380.1 GCA_937904325.1 uncultured Planctomyces sp. | reverse complement strand
TCAGACAGAAATCGACGGGGTTGCGATACCCCATGTTCATCAACTCTCGCCGCTTGCCGTCGGGGCTAAACTTCATCACGAAGCCAGCGGGTGCTTTGCCGCCAGCATTATGACCATAGGCGTAATGCCCCAACAACACATCATTTTTCCAGTTCTGCTGAATGCGCGAAAACTCGTGCTCCGGCGTCTGTGTCATATTGCCACCGATGACGTAGATGCTCTTCCCATCTTCCGAAACGATCGCCGAGTGCGGGCCATGTTCACCGCCACCATTCAACTCAGATATCACTTCTTCCGGGCCAATCTCACCGTCAGCCGACACGGGTGCTCGCGACAGCGTTCCGAATCGAATCATATAGAGATGGTCAAACGCAAATAGAAATCCCTGAACAGAGTTCTTCAGGTCGAGTTTCGTGATGTTCTCTTCCGAAAACTTCTCGCCGATCTTCGGCAGCGTCATGCGGAAGACACCTGCACCACCTTGGTCGGAGACAATCAAACGTCCCTGAGCGTCAAACACTAAGGTGATCCACGAGCCGTACTTTTTCTGATCCACCTTGTAGATCATTTCGGCAGCAAACCCAGGCTGGAGGTTTAACCCGGTGGCTGGGTCTTCGATTGATTTCTTCAACGGGGGCAGCGAATCTGCTGCGTTTAGGCCCGTTGTCATGAAGGCCGTCAGAAGCAGTAAAACCAATACGTTTTTCATCTCTTGATATCCCTTAAAATCTGTGATGTTTCGAGGAAACAACCTGACACCTATTGTAATCGCAAACAGGTAAAGGAATGATTTCCATGTCGCAGGCTCGTGACTTAGTCCTCACGCCATTGCTTGATTATGCATTTCTTAACCGCCATGCAGTCCGCATCGGCAAAACGATCAATCTGGGAGCCGGCATCCTGCGGACCGCGACTGCTTCGCAACAGGTCGATGAATTCGCAAAGCCGCACGGCGAGATCTCCCGTACGTCGAAATCGCGATGAGAGCTAACTGGTGTGTCGCTCCGGTTCCGCGAATGTAAAAGAGCACGCCCAGGAGGATTCGAACCTCCGACCTACGGATTAGAAGTCCGTTGCTCTATCCAACTGAGCTATGGGCGCAAGAAGTAAGTAATTGATATTAAGCTATCAGTCGAAATTGCGAAACAGTCACAATCTGTAGAACTCTGAGCGGCCGCAGCGCATAAAAAAGGAGTGGAGTGCCAGTTAGTTGTGCCGACTGTCTGAACACCCCTCTCCTCCGGAATGTTGTCTGTGGATCGGTATATAAACACCTCGCCCACATACATATACAGATGCGATTGGCGCACAATCAGGGCGCTTAATCATTAGGTTTTTCTAGTGAACTGCTGATCGAGATTACTACGATTCAAACAGCGGTACTTAGATTACTCGTAGTAAACTTTGACGTCTTCACCAAGGCGTTCCTGCAATTCAGCAGCAGCATTCTTGGTTACTTTCGTTCCCAGTAACCAAACTTCCTTGAGATTCGGAAGACCACGGATCTGCTCCAGATGCTCGTCGCGGTGGTTGTCATAAAACAGAATACGAAATACCACGTCGAACTTGTTATAGAGAAGCCGTACACCAATGTCCTTTAGTGCATTGATTGCATCAGGATGGTCAGGTTCGGTAGGTGGTTCTTCTTCTTCTTCTTCTTCTTCTTCTTCTTCTGCTGCTGCTGCGTCGTCTTCGTCAGATTCTTTTTCCGAGTCGTCTGAGGTGTCCTCATCTTCGTCATCTTCTTCGTCGTCAGAGTCTTCTTCCGAGTCGTCCTTATCCTCTACGTCGTCAGATTCTTCTTCATCTTCTTCGGCGTCGCTGTCTTCATCCCCAGCATCCCCAGCATCATCGTCGGAATCGTCTGCGTCATCATGCTCTCCGATATCACCATCAAAACCGTCGTCTACATCACCATCTTCGGCTTCATCTGAATCATCGTCAGCATCAACGTCATCATCGTCGTCGTCAACTTCTTCCCATAGCTCTTTTGCAAAAGCATCATCATCTTCTGGGCGTTGATTCATTAGACCGTTTCCTGAGAAAGAGTTATTCGCTTTATCTGAATTACGAAACAAGCCACCGGCAACTGAATTACCAAGCATATGGCCTGAGTTTTTCAGCCTATCACAACGATGCTGTTTCGTCACCCCACCAAAGCTTGGACATCCAATCGGTGATCATTCACGGCATTTTCGAATTCGGTATTGCCAATAAAAAGACAGCCGGAATTCTCATGTTGTGAGAACATCTCACCTTCCATACCTTCGGTAGCGGTCGTCAACACCAGCTTCACACCACCTTCTACTTCCAACAGTAACGGGCATGTCACCCTGGGTGCTGCGGCTGTGCGCCATTCACAGACAATCGACCGGGATTCCAAATCGAATTGCCGTGCCACTCCGTATGCAGCTGCGTTGGGATTATAAAAGGCGATGATCACACTTTTTCCATCAGGGGTGGCAACCATGCCGTCTGGAAAAATTGACTCGCCCGTCAAGTCCAGAACAACTTCAGCATCGCTCAACGTGCCGTTGCTAGCGTCCAACCGATAACGCACAACCTGTTGTGTTGGTGAGTCGATATCCAGCATTTGCCATTGATCGCCATCCGGAATGATCACTTTGCCATTAGAACAAATCTGATCATCTCTCAATCGCACCAATGATTGATCCAGCCGCCATAAATACAATCCAGCCTTCTCGGTTTGAAACTCCAGATCTTTGGCTCCGAAGACAATTCCATCTGCAAACGGAATTCCATCGTTGATCAGTGTATTTTCGACGTCCTGATCAATTTCATCGCTAACCGTCTCACACCTGCCAGTGGATACCTGAAACAAATGAACATGTTTCTCAATTCCGGCGATAAACCAATCCGGATCGGCAGTCGGAAACGCAAAACCGGGCCGTCCGGGTAATCTGATAGACCGATTACCTCCAGACTTCAGATCAAACAAATTCAGGCTGCCATGTAATGAATCATTGCCATGCTGGATCCCAACCCAACTAAATCCATTGCCATATCCAATAGGTCCTTCAGGTAAATGCCGCAGCCCCATATCACTTGGAGCATATAAGACATCAGCATCAATCACGTTGGTCATTCGGAGCATTCCAATAATAAAACGGCCAGGATAGCACAACCTTATCAGTGACGGCCGACAACTGCCCTATTCACTGGCTCAAAGACAGTCTGGTTTCTATTTCTTTTTCCGTTACAGCTTAGCCCGGTATCATGACCCGACCACCGCTTGCAACCACGGTCTGTCCAGTCATAAAGCTGGACTCTTCACTCAGCAGAAATCTGGCTACCGCTGCAAGTTCTTTTGGCTCGCCGATTCGGCCAAGCGGCGTATTTTCCATAATCGTTGCATGAACATCCGCCCCAAGAGTGTGAGCCATTTCTGTTTCCGTTAGCCCTGGACACACACAGTTCACTCGGATGTTCTGACGGGCCCAAGCCTGTGCCATACAACGGGTCATTGCAATAATACCGGCCTTGGACGTTGAATAAGCGACTTGGTTTTCGCGTTCTCGCAATCCGGCGATCGAACTAAAGGTGACAATTCGGCCGAACCCACGTTCGACCATCTCGTCCTTCACCGCATAAATCATATTGAACGAACCATCGAGATTTATATTCATCGTGGTTTTCCAACGCTCCCAGGTCATTTCATCAGCTGGCCCGGGGATGCTAATACCAGCGGCTGTCACCAGCATGTCAATCGCTCCGAGT
>CALGTK010000379.1 GCA_937904325.1 uncultured Planctomyces sp. | reverse complement strand
TTACCGGGTGGTTCGCCCGCACAACCATTACCTTCGGGCTCCCCATTCGGTCCCACTGTCAACGGCACAGGCTCTGGTGGATTTCCCGCACCTGGCGGAAATATTCCTGGATGGCAGCAAAAGAATGTTTCAGCGATCCCTGGTACCGCCAACACCTCTCAGATCCCAGCCTATCAGCCTCCAGTTGCCGTTGGACACCGAACGGTTAAAAGTCGACAGTTCAATATTGACTACCGAATCGACGACATTGGACCGTCTGGCGTTTCGACCATCGAACTGTTCGTCAGTCAGGACAATGGAGACAAGTGGTATCGATACGGTCGCGACGAAGATCAACGCAGCCCGTTTGAAGTCGAAGTACCATCAGACGGCGTCTACGGATTCGCCATGCGAGTCGTCAGCGGAGCAGGTCTGACTGATCCTGCGCCGCAACCGGGCGAGCGTCCGGAAATCTCGATCGTCGTCGACTCATCACCGCCGATCGTCAACCTGTTACCACTTCAGCAGGGCACAGGAGCGGACACCAACCGAATTCTGATCACATGGAAAGCCACCGACCAGAAAATGGCGGACCGCCCGATCGCTCTGTCGTACGCCGCCAATCCGGACGGTCCATGGCAGCAGATTTCCGACTGGCTGCCGAACACTGGTCAGTACATCTGGAACGTCGGCAAGGGAATCCCGCCGAGACTCTACGTGCGAGTCGTCGCCCGCGACGCCGCCGGAAACCTGGCCCGCGTCGACACTCCACAACCAGTGCTGGTCGACCTCGCCAAACCAACCGCCCGCATCGTCGACGTCGAATCGTCGATTTCAAGCGGCGGCGGAAGCTTCTGATCACCTTCCAAACTGGCGAACCGTCGTAGCCAGAGTGGCAACACTTCGGTTGCTCGCCCCCGAACTCCTGCGAGCCCGGCTGCTTAATTTTACGGCTCAGGCAGCTTCAGCGACTTGCGGACGAGCGGCGAGAACTCGGCTTTCAGCGAGCGCGAAGCAGCCGAAGAGGGCGGCATTGAAGGCCAGGTCGCTGGCGATGGTGTTGCGGAAGAAGGGCAATGCCTTGACGTAGCACTCGGTCAGGCCGGCGAAGTTCAGTGCGTGGAAGCCTGACGTCATCCACCAGCCGAAGTTCGACACGAAGAAGAAGATCAGCGAACCGGCCAGCGATCCGCCAGCGATCGCGAAGACGCTGCGAGTTCGATTCCGGAGAAGCATCCCCAGTGAAACAACAAGCACAAAGGCCAGGTACGTAAACGGTGTCAAATTCCAGGCTACCGACGACAGATTGCTGTGGCGTGTCAGATTCAGCAGGACGTCGCTCAGCAACATCGCCGACAGCGGAACGAGAAACGCGGTCTTGCGGGATGCGAAGCACGCTCCACCAAACAAGGCCATGGCACCGATCGGGGCAAAGTTCTGGGCACCATCGATCAACCGAACCAAAGCGGCCAGCAGAACGAGGGCGGTGAGGATCAGAAAACGTGGCTGTCGAATGAACGATTCGTTCGTTTGCGGAGTGGTTGGCTGCACGACTCGCCGCCTCTTTTTATTATGTGGTGAATGTTGGATTTGACGCCGTATTCGCACGCGACCGAAAGCAGACGCGTGGATCAAGCTGCAGAGCATAGCGTGAGACACTTCGGACTCAAACGGAGAGCTGCCGTGAATCCTCGAAAACTACACCGTGACGCCCGTTGCGACGGTCAGGAATGTTCGGCTACTCTGCCCGCATGCAGCCGGAAAACCGGCACGCCCCATACAATTTTTCGAGTAATATCTCTCAGAAAGACGAACGAAAATGGCCACGGAACGAACATTTGTGCTGCTTAAGCCGGACGCTGTGCAACGACGACTCGTTGGAGAACTCTACGATCGCTTCGAACGCAAAGGCCTGAAGACGGTCGGCCTGAAAATGCTGAACGTCACCAAGGAACTCGCTCAGAAGCACTACGAAGAACACCTCGAAAGACCGTTCTACCCGCTACTCGAAGAATTCATCACCTCCAGCCCAGTCGTCGCGATGGTTCTGGAAGGCCCGGAAGCGATCTCCGTCGTGCGAGCGATGCTTGGAGCAACCAACGGCCGCGAAGCTCCTCTGGGCACCATCCGAGGCGACTACGGAGTCAGCCGTCAGATGAACCTGGTTCATGGCAGCGATGGCCCGGAAGCCGCCACTCGCGAAATCGCCATCTACTTCAACGACGCCGAGCTATGCGACTACGAAACAACTCTCGGCGGCTGGGTGTGTGCCGACGACGAGAAATAGACTTTTCGTTTGTCCGGAAAATTCGATGCTGTTCATTCAACGCCATCCAGCGTGAACCGATTGTTTGCAATTCTGGCATCGCCCTCTGTGCAGCCATCGACGTTCGATCGACGCGTCGATGGTTGCGTGTCAAGACTGCAGCGTCGCCATACGCGGGGCGGGGACGACGAAACCGCGTCAGTGGCGGCGACTCATCAATCGGAGCAAGTACCCGAAAGAGTTGTCGAGGATTTCAAAACATGTTCCGGCTAGTCGTCCTTGCCACGCATTTCGCGGATAAAACGCGAGGGAATGGAGAGTCGTTTCTTGCCCCACTTCTTGCGGGCAGCGGCTCGGGTCAACGTGAGATGGTCCTGGGCCCTGGTAATGCCGACGTAACACAGCCGGCGTTCTTCGTCGATGGCCGAGCCTTCTTCGTCGACTGCACGCTTGTGCGGTAGCAGGCCTTCCTCCATGCCGACCATATAGACGCGAGGAAACTCCAGACCTTTGGCACTGTGCAGGGTCATTAATTTGACGGCCTGCTCATTCATTAACTTCTCTTTGTCGTCACCTATGTCCGGGCCATTGAGCAGCGTTTCTTCGAGATACCCCTGCAGTGACGGCTTGTCGGACCTGGCGACGTACTCTCGAAGAGAGTCAATCATCTGGTCTACGATTTCCGTCTTCGCGACCTGCATTTCTTCCTTCTTGTACTGCTTCCGAATTTCGCTGTCATAGTCAATTTCGTGGAGCAGGTTTTCGAGGATTGCCGGCAGTTCCTTCGGTGAACTTTTCAGTTTCTTTCGATAAATGTCGAGCAGCAGTGAAAAGCGATTCATTGCCTTGACCGCCTTGTCGGTAATTTCACCGTCGGCGTGTGCTCCGGGAGCGGCGTCCCAGATCGGGACGCCTTCGCGGACAGCTCGCTTTAGAACTTTCTCGATCGTCGCATCGCCGATGCCGCGTGCCGGGACGTTGATGATTCTCAGCAGCGAGTTTTCGTCACGCGGATTCTCGAGCACTTTCAGATAAGCCAGAATGTCGCGAATTTCGCGTTTATCGAAGAAGGACTGACTGCCCATCATCACGTAGCGAATCTCGTGTCGGCGTAATTCCGATTCGAAGACACGAGGTTGTTCGTTCGTGCGGAAGAGAATGCAGATGTCCTGGGGCGGGACATCCTTCTTATTGATCATGAACTGAATTTCGCGTGCTATGTATTCCGCTTCCACTTGCTCGTCATCAAACTCTCGGAAGCGCACATCAGCAACTGACACCTTGTTCGCGCGAAGCTCTTTGTCGTGCCGACCTTTGTTGTGTTTCACCAGACGATTGGCGAGCTCCAGAATTCGATCGGTACACCGATAGTTTTCTTCCAGGCGAATGGTCTTCGCCCCTTTGAAGTACTGACCAAAGTTCAGAATGTGAGTCACTTCGGCACCGCGCCAACCGTAGATAGATTGATCATCGTCGCCGACAACGCAGATATTGTTGTGCTTACGAACAAGTGCTTCGATCAGCTCGAACTGCGAGCCGTTGGTGTCCTGGTACTCGTCGATCTGCACGTGATCGAAGCGGTTCTGCTGTCGGTCCAGCGCGGCTGGATGTTCTTCGAACAACCGATTGGTCAGCAGCAGCAGGTCGTCAAAGTCGACGGCACCGCACGATTGAAGGTTGTTTTGATATTTGCGATAGGCGACGGCCGCGAGGAATTCGAGATCGTTCTCGGTGTGATCGGCAGCCTCGTCAGGGGCGATGCTGTGCATCTTCCAACGGCTGATGACGTTCAGCAGGTCGCCGGGTTTCATGCTGGAATCAGGAATCCGCACGTCTCGCAAAGCCTTGCGGGCAGCAGATTCCTGGTCGCCTCGGTCGTAGATCGTGAAGTGTTTCGGATAACCGAGCGCTTCGATTTCCTGACGCAAAACCTTCACGCAGTACGAGTGAAACGTCGAGATCATTGGCTTCCGTTTCTGGTACTTGCCGAGCAACTCCTGAGTTCGCTCGGCCATCTCCCTGGCGGCTTTGTTCGTGAATGTGACCGATAAAATGCGATCGGGAGCAATGCCGCTGCTGATCAGCTCAATCATGCGATGAGTGATGACGCGAGTCTTGCCGGTACCTGCGCCCGCGAGGACCAGCAGTGGTCCAGAAAGAGTGCTCGCCGCGTCTCGTTGCGCGGGGTTGAGATGAGCAAGACGGTCCATAACTCGATCGCAGCTTCGCCAGACTGAGGGTCGGAAATAACAACGCCGACGTCACAAAGTGTGTCCGTCGGCGTCTGAGCGGCGAAGTATTGTGGGCAACGCTGCGAATGTCCAACAGTCGGGAGCCAAGCAGGAAACAAACGTCTGGCCCGCGGTCGCGACGGTTCCTCGACATGGATACTGAAGAGGAAAACTTTGACCACTCGGCCATTTCGAAGAATCGGGATCATTTCGAAAGGCAGCGCATCGCAGGCGTATCCTTCGACGCTGTGTTGCGTGAAACCATGGATGCGGAACTTACCAGCGACGACCACTTCAGCAGCGAAGAAAACGATGATCGAGAGCATGGCGTCCATATACAGTTTCCGACCAATCGACGATAAAACGGCAACCAGCAGACCGGAAACTCATTCAAGTCCTGCAATCCAAACGTGGACTTCAACGGAAAGAAACGCAGCAATAAAACCCAACACAGCCGCACAGTTCCCGAGGCTCGTGCAATATCTGAAGGCAAATACCTGGCCCGTCTTCGAATGCAGTCACGCCAGAAGACACCTGAGTATTCTGTGAGCCAGCGGTTTCGGAAAAAGGTGGAAAGGTGCTTTAGCTGGATCAAAATGGTCGGCGATTCTCCCCCGAATCCATTGGCCAGACCGCTGCAAACTGGAACAGCAATTCACAATCAATGCCGCCGCGTACAACTTAGTCACGATGAATAAACGCAGGCCACTTTGAAACAGGATCGGTGATGCCGCAAGCCGGAATTTGCTCGCTTCCAAACAGATTTCACAAGCCAATTCACCGACAACTACGAGTAGCCTGACAGGCAACGACAAGCCTGATCGGATTCTTTGCTCCACGCGAAAATGACACCACTTTTTTCAACGGCCGCGTCAGGCACGCAACAGCCGGATCGTTCCCGACGATCAGGTTACGTCTTCAATCGTTTGAACAGCGAAAATCGATCAGTCCGAACGCTAAGCGTCTGACTTAGTAACCGCGACAACTGATGTCGTAGCCGTGGTCGTAGAAGTGGCTGCCGTCCGAATCGCCGTGGTCACCAAACAAGCCGTCGTAGCGGTAACTTTGGTTGACGCTTTCGAAGGCGTTGGCGACGTCGAGAAGTTCGTTGTTAATTGCGTGTGAGACCTCAGTCAGACCGACGACCATCCCAAGCACCAGTACTGTTGATATCAAAATCAGCTCGGCTGACACCAGGAAGCCGGCTTCATCGTTGAGAAGTTTTGTGGCAAGATTCAGCATGGCTTTCCCTTCGGAGGTTTACTGGACCAATTGGCTCAGACCTCGGTTGTCGAGGACAACTGACCGTAAAGCAGACTGAATGCCAAACTTTACGAATTGCCGAATCCAAATCATTCAATCCGAACGTAAACCACTACCAGCATTTGCGTTAGATAAACAAAATCACATTTAAGTTAAGCTTTTACTCTTACCAAAATGGGACATTCGAATGATGTCGATCGACAACGTAACGTGGTTTTCGTTGCTTGAGTGCAACGCTGTTGCGACCAGATTCGAATCGGGGTGCGCCTTAACGCACCGGCCGTGCGTTCGATCAATAGTGCGTAAATACGCCCTCTACGAACACAGGCTCACGCAATGCTGTATTACCGAACCGCAGTACGGTTTTCCTGGTCGGGCGGAATCCGCAGGTACATCAGCGAACGACTCAGGATCTTAGCCGCTGCCGGAGCGGCAATTGTGCCGCCATAGTGTGTCGAGCCCGACTTTGGTTCATCGACGACGATCAGCACCAGAACTTTCGGGTTGTGAGCCGGGGCTCCGCAAATAAACGAACTGCAGTGCAGAGTTTTGGAATAGCCGCCGTTTTCCGGGTCCATCTTCTGTGCGGTTCCGGTTTTTCCGAAGACCGAGTAACCAGGAATCTGTGCGCGCCTTCCCGTTCCACGAGAAACGACGTCTGACATTGGTTTTTCGATTACCCACCGGGCCACATCCGACGAAACAGTCGGACGGACGATAGTGGCTGGCTCGGCCACGGTTGGATCTTCAAGCGACGCGTGGAACGAACGTGCCGAGTCAGAACGCTGTCCCTGTACGCCTTTCAGAATACGTGGCGTGATCAACCGGCCGCCGTTTGACAGAGCCGATTGAGCGGCCAAAAGTTGCAGCGGCGTGACGGCGAGTTCATGTCCCATTGGAATCGAACCGGTCGAATAGACGTTCCACTTCTTCAACGGCCGCAAGATGCCGGACAGTTCGCCTGGTAGATCGATGCCCGTTGGACGTCCGAATCCAAACTTCACGGTCGCGTTATAAAGACCGCTATTAGTAAGTCGTTCGCCGATCTTCGCCATGCCGATATTGCTCGACTTAACCAGAATGTCAGTAACTGAAAGTTCCGAGAAGGCGTGGTGGTCATGCAGAATTCGTGGTCCCATGCGATACTCGCCATTTTCGCAGTAGAATATTTCATCCTGCTTGATCAATCCCGACTGAAGGGCCTCAGCGACAATGAACGGTTTAAACGTCGAGCCTGGTTCGTAGACGATGCTGATTGCCTGGTTCTTCCACGCGTTGTCCGGCACGTGGGACATGTCGCTGAGTGAGTAGGTTGGTCGGGAAGCCATCGCCAGGACATCGCCACTGTTTGGATCCATGGCGATCGCACACGCTCCAGCCGGCTTCCATTCGTCCACAATTTCGTCGAGTGCCTTCTCAGCAAACATCTGAATAGTCAGATCCAGTGTCAGTTGAATGGCATCGAAGCGTTTTGGTTCGCTGTCCGGATCGAAAGATACCTCGACGATCCGACCAACTGCGTCTCGGACCAGTTTGCGTTTGCCAGGAACTCCTTGAATCAAATAATTCAGACTCTGCTCGACACCACCGCGGCCGGCCCCGTCAATGTCTCGATAGCCAAGCACGTGTGAAGCAACATGCCCCTGTGGATATTTCCGAAGAAATTCATCGCGGAATCCGTAGGCGCTGTCTGGCCAGTCGAGCATTTGAATGGCAGCCGCTTCGTCGGCTGTGATTCTTCGTTTTACCCAGAGAAAGCGTTTGTCGGCGTGATTGCCAATTCGCTCTTTCAGCTTCTCGGCATTAATCGAAAGTATCTCGGCCACGTTGCTGATGAACTCGTCGTCGACGTCGAGTCGCTGCGGATCGACGAACAGGCTTTGCGACACGATGGTCGTGGCGAGCAGCCGTCCGCTACGGTCGACAATGTCTGCCGGGCGAGCCGACACAGTCACTTCGGTGAACTGCTGCTGCGTTGCGTAAGAAGCGAGTTCGTCAGCCTGATGCCACTGCACAATGCACAATCGTCCGATGACGATGGCCCATAACCCGAGCATGAGCGTCATGATAAAGTGAACGCGCCCTCGATGGTCTGGTGTGCCGGATGAAGCGTTCATTCTGAAACCCGCTGCATGCGTGGATCGGCGACCGGCTTCTGCCAGAAGAGCAAAGGAACACGTCTAGTCGTCAGGTCAGACTTGTCCTTGTCGGCGACGTCTGGTTCCAAGGAAGACGCCGAGCCATTCGTAAGCACGGACTCTGACGTCGTGTCCACCGGTTCACTATGGCGGCTATTCGCAAAAGAGCCGGGTTCAGCCGCGACAAGTCCCGACCCCTCGTCTTCGACCGTGGCAAACAGCCGCTCGATGGCGGCCAGTTGCTGAGATCGCAAACGCAGCCGAGCGTATTCTTCCTGCAGAACGTCCATCCGATAATGCTGACGGCTGATTTCCCGGCGCAGCGTCAAATTCTGCTTCTCGACATAGATGCCAAGCAGCGAAGTCACAACAACAAGAATGAGCGCACTTCCGAAACGGAAGAACATGCCTCAGGCCAGTACTTTGTCGTTGCGATCTGAAACCTTCAGCGGCTCTTCGCAGCCCGCTGTGAGTGATCAAATCGACCGACGGTGAAACACTGAAATCCCGGCAGGGTGCGTCTCGACGCACCATTTCACGATAGACCTTGAATGACAGGTGTATCAAGACACACTCTGCAACGACGCCGATCGTGAGCTGTTCTCTGGAGCTTGTCTCAAGCGAAGAGTGGGACCGTGTTTCTGTTATCGGAGCGACGATGTACGATCGACCAGTGGGACCCGGCTTGCGTCGGAAGGAAGTTTCAACAGCATGCCGATCTGCAGCTTGTCCGGGCTTTGCAACTGATCCCGGTTCATGTTGTAAACCTGCTGCCAACGCGACGCTCTGCCCAAATGATCCGACGCGATGGACGTAAGCGTGTCGGTTTCTCCGATTCGGTAGAGTGGGTAACCCTGTTGGTTAAACAGGATGCCGGACGGCTCTTTGGATTGCATCCCGCGACGGCTGACGACAACCGATTCGGCCGCTGAACCTGCCGAGTTACTCGAATCTGAAGAACCCACACCATCCGCTCGACCGGAAGGTTCAATGCGACCGGCAAGGCCAGTCGGCGCCGTTCGCCGCACGGTCTTCAGCTTTCGTTGAAGAACAGATGCTGACGGAGTCTCAATGGCCACTCCGGCTTTCATCTTCTGAGGGTCGGCGATGGTGCGGCGGTTGTGGTCTGCAAGAAGCTGAAAGTACTTAGCCGTGCCGTAGACCTTTTTGGAGATGGTCCAGTACGAGTCGCCGTCCTGCACCGTGTACGTTCCGGAATTCGCTGGCTGACTGGCGAACATTGATTGTCCAGCCGATGAGCCGGTACTGAATGCCTCGTTGCCAAACGGTCCGCTGGTGACTGGCGACGCCGAGTTGCTCGGAAAGCTGCTGTCCGGCGACGACGTCGACGGAGGCTGAAACGGTTCGTTGGACGCAGTGCTGGTCGGCAGCGCATTTGTGTCGGGGAATAGATTCACTGGCGAGTCTGATCGACTGTCTAATCCGTTTTCGGAATCGAAATCCGTTGACGGCTCGCTTGTTGAACCAGGAAAGAGATCGTTCGATGCTGTGCTGGTTGGAGTACCAAATGGATCGTTGTTTGTAGAGGTAGTTTCCGGAGTTTCGAAAACGCTGTCGGCTGAACCGGTACTGGACGTACCGAAAGATTCTTCACTGCCAGACGGAGACGCCGAAGTCGTTTCCGGGCCGTTGTCGAATGTGCTGCCTGAACCAGACACTCCGTTGTTGTCTATTGAGCCGAACTCGCTACCGGACAGAGTGTCACTTCCGAGGTCTGGATTGTTCGACAGTCCTGTCGAAACTGGACCATTCAGACTTCCGCCGTCGAGCGATGATTCCGCCCCACGATCAAACAACCCGGCCGGTCCTGATTCACCAACACCAGTGTTCGAGCCGAATGGTTCGTTGCTGACTGGAGCATCAAACTCGTTTGATCCGCCGCTCAAGTCTGGCTGCAATGTTGAAACGGAATCCCCGACAAGACTGTTATTGAGCGATCTGTCAATACCTGGCTCGTTCGTCGCGGACTGGTCGCCCTGTGGAAACGGATCACCGGCAGGTTGACTGGCGCTGAAGTCGGTTGACCCCGTTTCCGGGTAGGTGCTGGTTGTTCCGTTTGTGAGGTCAGGGCCACCGAACGGATCAGGACGTGACGAATCAGCAAACTCGCTGGTTCCGCCATTGGGAAATGCTGTCGATGTGCCCGTCGATGAAGTACCAAACGGTGGTTCGGAGTTTGAAGTCAGACCTGTGTCCGACTGCCCGGAGAAGAGGTCGGGCGTTTCGGAATTGCTGGCAAACGGTTCATCGCTCCCAAGCGAATCGCTGTTAATAAACTGGTCGCTTGACGTATCTTTCGACGCAAATCCTGGGGAGCCATCGCTTGTTAGATTTGGATCCGTGAATTCACTCCCGCCCAGCGAGGCGTTGGGCGTCCCAGCACCCAGGCCTGGTTCGGTTTGCGGACCAAGGTCACCCACGACCACACTGTTTTCAGCGCCTTCACGAAACGGATCGTTAGGATCTTCGGCAGGCGGAGTTTCCTGACCTTCTGGATTTCCCAGACTGGCTTCCGGCCCTGCAGTGGCAACCTCACTGGAGTCTCCCGCGCCGGGCATCTTTTTGTAGACGACGATTCCAAAGAGTGCGACAAGCACGGCGATTGCAGCAAAGCCGGCCAGCATCTCTTTGCTGAAGCGAGACTTTTTATCTTCGTAGCCCCACGAGGCGACGGAGTCTTCGTCTTCGGATTCTTCAGACTCAGCCGAGGCTTCTGTATCCTCGACTTCGTCCTCGTACTCTTCGTCGTCTTCTTTTTCGTATTCGTCTGTCATAACTTTGCCGCCGTTCGAAGTTTGGCGCTGCGTGATCGAGGATTCATGCGAACCTCAGCCGGAGTCGGTGCTGTTGGCTTTTTCGCCAGCACTTTCCATCGGTTGTCATCGCGAAACGCGTTCTTGACGAGCCTGTCTTCTAACGAGTGAAACGTAATGATCGATAACCTGCCGCTCGGCTTCAGCACCTCGAAAAGTTCTGTCTGCAAAGCCTGTTCGAGATGCGTCAATTCCTGATTCACGGCGATTCGCAATGCCTGAAAGACGCGGGTGGCTGGGTCTTTCCGAGCCTGTTGCCGGAATCTCGCAGGGATCGCTTCCTTCAAAGTTTCAGTAAGGTCTCTGGTTGTCTTGATGGGTTGCTTGCGCCGCCGTTCGATAATTTTTTGAGCGATGGCTTCGCTGAATTTTTCTTCGCCGTAAGTAGTCAGAACTTCTGTCAGGTTTGCCTGATCGACGTTGGCCAGGTATCCCTCAACAGATTGCCCTGACCGATTGTCAAACCGCATATCAAGTGGAGCGTCGACCGAGTAACCAAACCCTCGCTGCCGATCCGCCAACTGGTCGGACGAAAGTCCGAGGTCCAGCAGGATACGATCGACCAGATCGATACCCAATTCATTGAGAACGTTTTTGATCTCCGAATAACTGCTTTGTATCAGGTGCCGACCCGCTCCGGAGACCCGCTCCGCCGCAAAGTCCAGCATCATCGAATCACGATCCAGGCCGATCAGCACTCCGTGTTCACCAATCTGCTCAGAAATCTTCTGACTATGCCCGCCCGCTCCTACCGTACCGTCAACGACAGTCAGCCCCGGCTTGAGGTCAAGCTCTTGCAGAACCTCGCGCAACATGACGGGGACGTGCACCGACGCAGACAAGCGGATACCTGGGTGGAGTGTTTGGGTTTGAGGCAGAAGTGAATCGAAAGCTGAAAGATGATTCAGGATTTGGCGTCACGGATACCCGAAGCGAGTTCGGTAACCGTTCAACCATCCGAGAGGTGTGATCAGCAGGGTGTGAATCGACTGAGAATTGTCGTCTTGTGGGAAAATATTTGTTGTGAGCGCCCGTCAGAACGCCAAGCATCGAGGTTCTAGCCAGATGCCGATTTCAGAGAAAGATCAATTTTCGGGAAGGCTGCTCAAAAAGTGATGCCATTTTCCTTTGAACATTTTTAGTCAGAAAATGATATCGCGGCTTATCTTGTTCGATCAGCAACTCCGGAGAAACCGTACTTTGTTTTGATCTGAAAAAGGGCTTGAGGCAGTTGGACAGTTGCGATTTGTCGTTCGAAGAGACGTCCGGAAGATTTGCCCGGAGTACCTGAACTTCAAGTGAAATACTTTTCCGCGCTTCGTCAGCCACGCCAATTTTCGACTCCTCTGATCGCTTAATGCGAGTCAAATCATCGGAGTCGATAGGGAGCGTCGACCATCGACGCAAACCGTGTGGAAATCAAACATTGCTCACAAACGACGTTGCCAACAAAAAAGGACTTACGCCGAATTCGACGTAAGTCCTTTGGTTTCAATGCTCCGAAGAGGTCCAAGACCTCCACGGAGAAATTGCCCCTCTAGGATTTGAACCTAGACTAATTGAGTCAGAGTCAATCGTGC
>CALGTK010000378.1 GCA_937904325.1 uncultured Planctomyces sp. | reverse complement strand
ATCCCACTGGACAGACATTTCCGGCATCACGCCGTCGACTCTCATAATCAATGCTCGGGCAGCGGCCTCTCGCGCGTAATCATCGTCAGACCGGCATGCAGCCAAAACTTCTGGCCAACCTCGATCATCGATCAGCGTCTGGCGAAGTCCCCAATGAGCAGCCTCACGAACAGGCTTCGCCATGTCATCCAGGCCGGATACCAGTGGCTCCACACCAACATCAGCATGCCGTACTCCCAGACCCATCATCGCCCAGAATCGAACGAGCGGACTTTCGTGCTGACTCGCTTCAACAAGAATCGGAAGCAGTCTCGGCTCATCGACCATCGCGGCACGACGAACACGGTCGATTGTTTCCGGGAGGTTTTCGTCGGCGACTGCTGAAAAATCATTGGCCTGATGCTTTGGCGGATCGACCGGAAACAGCCGAGAGAGTGCGTGCAGCGCGTAACTCGTTGA
Source organism: uncultured Planctomyces sp. (assembly GCA_937904325.1). Taxonomy (GTDB): domain Bacteria; phylum Planctomycetota; class Planctomycetia; order Planctomycetales; family Planctomycetaceae; genus JABMPE01. Next base: position 8,255 of record CALGTK010000378.1, on the reverse strand, counting down.
AACGAATCCGGTCTGAGATTGCCCCTTCCAGTAACCACTCGGATGTTGCAACCCGAGCAGCCCTTTCACACCTTTCGCCACGGTCGGATCGTCAGGACCAAATCCGGCCGCGTGGAAAGCAATCAAAGCCAGAGCAGTCGGTGACGGTTCCGACTTGTTATCACCGGCGACTATCCAGGCATCTCCGTCAGCGGTGCCGGGGTTAAAACCCCAGGTTCCGTCCGCCTTCTGTATCGCTCGCAGCCGAGCGAGATCTGTCGCGACCTGTTTATCAATCCGCTCCTGCAGCTTCCGAGCGTCTTCGACGCTCCCACCTGGCTTCGTGTTGCTTGGAACTTTTGACTTTGCCGTTTCCTGCTCCGCTTCAAGCTTCAAGACTGTCTCGACTTGAGCAACGTAGTCGTTCGGAACGTAACGACGAAGCAGTTCGACCCGGTGAGCCAAGTCGTCGGTGTATTTTGGATCAACGTCAAGCGTCTTTCGCACCTTGTCTTCCAACGCGCGGAAAAACTGCGGATTGCTCGTCTTCTTCCACGCTTCAAACAGAACTTCGCCGGCGTAGTTAAAGACAACTCCTTTACCAACGTTCGCTCCCGGACCGGCTGCGTTGATTCCGCCAGGATCAGCCGTCTGGAGTATGAAATTTGACGCTCGCAGATGTTGCTTGCTTTGCAGTTTGCGCGGCGGCATAAATCTTTCCACAGAAACGACACTGTGCCCGGCAACCCGAGTTCCCGCCGGACCGTCGCCAATATCAAGCGGTGCTAGACTTGTGTTATTCGCAGCTTCGACCAGTTCGTTCGTCGGGCGAAGTGACTGATAGCAAATATTCGTCAGATTCCTGAAGAGGTGAACGTTTGGCGTTCGATACCCCTGTGCAAAGGGAATCGCCGGCCCCCATACCCCGGACTGGGTGTGACAACTCATGCAATGCGTACCGAGTAAATTTCCGGTGTCACGGATTCGACGTTCGACACTAGCGCCGCGCGGGCGGTTATTAAGCCACGAACTCACCTGACCGATGTGATCGTACAGCGCGTGCCGAACCGCTTTTTGGGGATCGCTGAACGGTGCAGGTTTTACGACTCTCAATTCGAGGCCGTAACCCGGAGCGTTCGCTTCGACGCGAAGGAAGTAAACATGGCCCGGCTTCAGGTTTCGGTTGATCGCAATGCGATGCTGCTCGACCTGCTGGTGAACTCGCTCGTTGGAGTTCTTCCCTTCTTCGTACTCAGCTCCAACATCGAGTGCCTCACCGGACTTGACCGTCGCTTTGTCATTCGACAGGGCGTAACAGCGAATCCTGGCAGCCACCATCTGATCGGGAATCGTCAAGCAGGCCATCAGTAACCGAGGTTCCGGACCGTTGAACTCAAGACGCAGCCAGTCATCACCGACACTCGTACCGACTTCGCCGTTGTCAAAGTATTCGATGTCATCGCTCGTTCCGACGATCTGTAACGAATAGTCGTCTGTGGTATTGCGGAGAGCGATAGGCTGAGCCTGGCCTGGCGAGTTGTTTGGCTCTGCTTCAATGACCAGCGATCCATCAGCGGCCACAGTGTTAGCAATCTTGCGGACCGAAATCGACACTGCCGTCGTCTGGCCAGCCTTCCATTTGACCTGCCGACGTGCTGCAAGCAGCTCATCGACAGAGCCAGTCTCTCGCCACCGATTGCCTTCGAAGAGAGTGATCTCTCCTTCTTCAGGAGTCATCTCAACTCTGTAAGTAACATCGGACTTCGCTATAAAAACAGTAAAGCAGTCGCCGTCCAGAGCATGAAGTACTTTGCTCAGTACAACGTCACGAGCTTCGGCTGATGAGCCCAGTGAACGGACCGCGACGATCGAAACTCTGACGCGTGCATTGTCCGGCAGTGTGCTCGGACGAGTGACGCGTGCCGAAATTTCTGCCAATTCTCCAATCTTCAAATCGAGTAACTGGGAGTGCTCGACAACTTTACCGGCCCTTCGCCCCACCATTCCAGTCGTGCCTGCCGCACGAACACACGACTGGCAGACCATCACAGTAAGAGTTGTCAGAACGATCCTTCGAAACCCAACAGCAAACATCACTTGTTCCTCAATTAACCGATCAGGGAATACCAATATGAATGTCGACGGTATTCACGTTGCGTCTTGTTGGCAACCGTCCTGAAATCACCGGTAGATCAGAATCGAAGAAGCGTTTCGTGCATTAATAAATCCAAACTCCCCATTGGCTGAAACAACAGATCAGTCTTCACGAAGTTCAATGTCGAGGGCTTCAATCTCGCGACGACTCGCAAGGAAGTAATCAAGCAATTCCGGGTCGAAATGCTTTCCACGTCCTTCAAACAGAATGTCAAAGCTATGGTCAAACGAGAATGCCTCTTTATACGGCCGCGTTGAACGCAGCGCATCGAAAACGTCGGCGATCGCCGTCATTCGCCCCTCAACAGGGATATCTGTTCCTGAGAGGCCATTAGGGTAACCAGAGCCGTCCCATTTTTCGTGATGGGTCAATGCGATGCTGGCCGCAAGTTCCGTCAATGGAGACTGAGAGAAACGAGGAAGCACTGACCAGGGTTCTGAATGGTGAATCAACGAGTTATCAAGCATGTCAACGTGAGCGTTTAAGACATCCGCACCAACCTGAGTATGTACTTCCATCAAAGCTCGTTCGCCATCCGTCAGCCGACCTGGCTTCAACAGAACGGTGTCGGAAATTCCGATCTTGCCTACGTCGTGGAGCTGCGCTGCGAGTTCGAGGACTTCTACGTACGGTCCTGGAAATCCCGCTTCGCGCGCTATCAGCGCGGCGTAACGACCAACTCGAACGACGTGCTTACCGGTATCATCATCCCGGTGCTCCGCCGCTCGTGCGAGACAATGCAGCAGTTCGAGCCGGGATGCACACAGGGCATAAGTTCGATGCCGTACGGTTTCCTCGAGAGTCTCAGCATGATCACGTAAGTGGTTCTCGTACGACCGCATTAAAAGGGCGTTGCGGATGCGAGGAGCCAGTTCTTCAGGGTCAAGCGGCTTCGCCAAAAAGTCCATCGCTCCAAGTTCAAGTGCCCGCAACCGTGTGCCGCGATCCGAAGACGCCGTCAGAATGATTACTGGAATTCTCTTTAGATTCGCGTCGGCTCGCATGGTTTCCAGAATGTCCATACCGCTTACTTCAGGCATCATCAAATCAAGTAAGAGAGCATCAGGATTTTCTTCGTGAAGTGCTTCAATAACTTTTGTAGAGTCGGTTACCGTCAGAAAATTTGAGTACCCCAGCATCCTTACATACTTTCCAGCGACTTTCACGTTGATTGGCTCATCGTCCACGATCATCACACGGGATGACTTCAGGTCGGCCGTGTTCGATGTCCGTTCTCTCAGATCAACTCTCGTTGTTGAATTACTGTCAGCAGTTTCGCAAACTGCCCCCACGTAATCAGCATGAGCCTGCCCAACGATTGCGGAAAGGAGTGCATCAAGGGAGCTACCATCTCCACGTAGTTTCAGTTCCGATTTTCTTTCATCAAGCAATCGCATGACTACACCTGTTGGACTGCTGGAATATGGTAATCATCAACGTCAACCACCAACCTTGAACGGACAGAGAGAAGCAATGACCTGACAGCGTTAAGGTTTGCCGGCCTGCGTATTGATTCTGACAGCAGGGCAGCATCCACTTCATGGCTCAAATGAGCAAATTCGTGGTGTACAATCTTAGGCCAATGGACAACGTCGAATGATCGGAACTGTGTGAAACTGCTCGTTTCAGATATCCGCTGCGATTAATGCGGCTTATGTCGTATGAGCTGGCGTCACCAGCCGTGCAGCCAGTACGCGAAGACGCTGAATCTCGACTTCAGCACCGCTCGAATTGCAGTCACCTGCCTGCGTCATCAGCGACTGTGACGGTGCAACAAAACATCTGAATCCGGCTGTTCCCCCAACACCTTTCAACCAATGTGCCCGCTCACCTAGCGTCTTCCATTCGGAAGCGGCCAGGGCCTCATCCAGTTCCGCCAGGCAATCGTTCAGTTGCTCAATAAAGTCAACAACAACCTCACAGCAGTCGGGATCGTTTGTCGGCAGCGTGGACTCGATCGACATTTTGGCGTCACCTTGAGCAATCTCTACTTGCGTTGTTATTTCGTTAGCGTCCAGTCTTTCAACGCCAGCAAGCGTCTTGTCAACAACCGACACCAGTTCACCTGGATCGACCGGTTTCGACAGGTACCCACTACATCCTGCCTCCATACATTTCCCCATGTCGCCACGCATCGCGTTGGCAGTCAATGCAATGATCGGCCCGACGTACCCGGCATCACGCAGCTTGCGCGTCGCGGTGTAGCCGTCCATGACTGGCATCTGCATGTCCATAATCACAAGATCAAAATCACCTTCCACTGCGGCCTCTAATCCGGCCAGCCCATCATCGGCGACTACAACGTCCGCGCCCTTCTTCTGCAACGCCAATCGAATAAGTTTTCGATTAATGTCACCATCATCCACAACCAGAATCCGCGCACGAAGCTCTGTAACATCTTCCGTCGCCGTGAGACAGACGCTCACTAATTCACCCGTCCGCTCGAACTCGGCCGGCATAAAAAACTCAATTGGTCCTGTCTTGACTCGAACCGTGAATGTGCTTCCTTCACCGGGTGAGCTATTGACGGACAACACCCCGTCCAGACGCTGGGCCACGCGTTGCGAAATGCTGAGTCCCAGGCCAGTGCCACCAAAACGTCGAGTGACTGGGTTGTCATCCTGTCGGAACGCTTCGAAGACGGAACTCTGCTTGTCCTCTGGAATTCCGATGCCTGTGTCTGTCACTGAAACTACCAACTGAGACTCATAGCCCGATCCTTCGATTTTTGCTGCAACTCGAACGCCACCACATTCGGTAAATTTGATCGCGTTCCCGATGAGATTAATCAAAATCTGCCGCAACCGTGACGGGTCAGTTCGAACAGTGACTGGCATCGGCCCATGCCAGTGATAGCTCAGGTCAAGCCCCTTTTCATTGGCCCGAACACACATCACCGCCATGACTTCAGCAATCAATTGATGTGCCGAACAATCAATTTTTTCGACTTCCATGTGCTCGGCTTCGATCTTAGAAAGATCAAGGATGTCATCGATCAATGAAACGAGATGCTGGCCACTGCCGTGAATAATATCCAGATACTCTTTTCGCTCGGACTCGTCGGCGCTACTCCGCAGCAGCTCCGTGAATCCCAGAATCGCGTTGAGCGGTGTGCGGATTTCGTGACTCATGTTGGCCAGCCACTGGCTCTTGGCGGAGTTTGCGGCCTCGGCTGAATCGCGAGCGGATTCCAGTTCTACAGTTGTCGTCCGCAAAGCTGCTTTCCACACCTGAATCTGGTCAAGCATGTTATTGAATGCTGAGTACAACGTGCCCAGTTCACCACTTGCCCAACCTTCGACACGCAGTGAGTAATCATCTTCATCCGCTATTCGACTGGACACCGCCGCAAGATTCTGAACGGGCCTCGCGATCCCTGACTGCATCAACAGCGCCAGAACCAGTGCGACAAGCAGCGAGATGGCCACAACAACAAACATGATCGACTGATACTCAGCCGTTTGCTGAGCCAGGTCTTCAGTACCAACTTCCAGATAAAGCGTGCCCACCAGATCATCGCCCTCTTTGACCGGCATAACGATCTCAAGCCGATCGTCAGTCGAGAATCGATGTTCTTTTCCGTCGAACTTTGGAACATGAACAACAAGACTCCCGTTCTCACTGTCTTTTCTTAAAAACCTCGCAAGTGACTGACCGTCGCTCGTGAAAAGAACAGCCTGCCGAATGTCAGGAGTACTGCTCAGCGATGCCAACAGTTCTTTGCCCGCTCCAGCATCATTAAAAAGTAAAACAGCGGCGCTGTTAGACAACAGCATTTCAGCCTGAGTTCGCAACTGAGCGACACGTGCTTTTCGCAGCACATGCATTCCGTGGACCGTAAATGCTCCACAAGCAATGAGGACCGCGACCGCGCTCGAGATAATGGCCAGCAGCGTCAGCCGAACACGGATAGAAAGGTTCTGATTGGAAAGTCGCATACGTCACCGATCTTCGGCGGACAGAAGTGGGCGGCGACGATCCGTGTCACGTACCGTTTGAGCCAACCGACTCAGACGCGCACTCGCCATTAAATGCCGCCTCTTTCCGGCATCTATATTCAAACTGAACTTCACGTTTCCATTAATTAAGCGGAACCCGATCACACTGCCGAATTACAATTCGTCGATTGTCTATCTTCTTTCGTGCTGCAATCGCATAAAGAGTGTGACCGAACGGATTGTCACCAGGTACACCTATCACCAAATGCATTGTCGGTACATTAGAACGATGCCTCGGGCCACTTCGTTAACAGTCCGAAACTGTAGAGACAAACATACTTAACCTTGCATTCGATTTTCGTAACGGCCACTTGTACACTGTTCGCCTGAGCCAACGCCATATTGGGCATCAACTGAAAACAGAACCCAATGGCAACCAACACCAATGAGCATCCCGATGCCAGGCGAGCAGGAGCTTGTCCCGCATCATGCAACTCTGATTTTAATTTCAGACGCGGCAACGCCATGTCACTTATGGTTTCCATGAAGTCTCAACTGTGATGGATCGAACCATTAGTCATTGCAACCTTGATATAACCTGACAAGAGAATAGGACCATTCCGAACCATCTCTGACTGCGGTTTACCGCCATCGCGAGAATCGACGATCGATACCGGCGAAGACCTCACACAAAACGAGAGTCGCCGCTACCACAAGGCATGATTCGGCCGAGAATTTTCGGTGACGTAACTTGTGATCGCAGTTAGAACTGATTGTGCAGGTTCTTCTGCCCAGCGTTGGCACCAACCAGCAAGTCGCCAGCAGATCAACGAGCCCTGTAACAATCTCTACTTTCGGGCTCATGCGGCATCTATTCGCGAATAGGCCCAGGCCCCACGGATACCGGAAACACCGCCGATCAGCGCCGATGTTTGTCGCACAAATGTCCCGCGCCGCGCAAAAGAACCGCTATTCCGCTGCGGATGTCAGCGCAAAGGTCATCATTTACGAAGTCAAACTACAGCTTCACTACTTCTGTGCACTGATTCGCTTCACAAACCGAAGCAACAACGGATGAGCGGGAACAGCCATCTGTCCGTGGTTGAAACCGTCTAGTTCGAACAGGTCGGTGTCAGGATGCTCGATAACCTGCATCATTCGCCAGAGATAGGCGTTTTCTTCGTAACGCCCCAGCATTTCGAGTTCCCGGTCACCCGTAATCAGAAGGAGCGGCGGTGCATCTTTGCGAACATGAAACAGCGGAGCCATATCATCAATGACTGGTTGCTTACCGCCGATGCCTCGCTCGGCCCTGACTGTAAAATGCGTAATTGTGTGCCCGCTGAAAGGAATCAATCCCGCCAGACTGTCTGCGTCAACTTCGTGAACAGCCAGCCAGCGTTTGTCCAGGCCAACCATGCTCGTCAGATAACCGCCGGCCGAATGACCACTGACAAAAACAAGCTTCGACGAGCCTCCATACTTTTCGATATTTCTGATCGTCCATGCTACCGAAGCCGCCGCATCTTCAATATACGCCGGTGCTCTGACTTTGGGATGCAATCGATAGTTAACGGCCACAACTGCCACACCCTGCTGTTTGAGCTGTTTTGGGACCGAGCGTTTGCCAGCCTTTAAACCTCCACCGTGAAACCAGACAACTGTCGAGAACTTTTTTACGGCCGTCGGATAGTAAACATCAAGACGACATCGTTCCTTCATGTAGTCTGTCAGACCATCTTCAGTTCGATAGCTCACGTCAGTAACAGTTCGATACTTGCCGTCCTCAGAAAGCGTTCCAGCATTCGCTTCGACAATCGCCGGACCACCAGCCACAAATAGAAATAACGTCAGAAACAGGCAACTAATTCGAAAATTCACAGTCACTACTTCCTTGATCAATTCTCATTTCCGGAACAAAGATTGCTAAATAAGCTCTACACAGAAACTCAAAACAGATCACAGACCGCAGGCTTCGTCACCTTCCCCATCGCGTTGCGAGGTAACTTTTCGACGACGACCAGGCGACTTGGAATTCGGTAATTTGAAATCCGATCCTGACACCAATCACGCAGACTGACCAGTGAGAGTTCTTCACCGTCACCCAACACAACCGCCAGTCCGACGACCTGGCCCCAGGTGTCATCAGGAATGCCCACCACAGCTGCTTCGCAAATTGACGG
>CALGTK010000377.1 GCA_937904325.1 uncultured Planctomyces sp. | reverse complement strand
ACATCCTCATCGTCGGCGGCATTGATATCCAGGTGAGACTGGTCAAACACGTCCTGGCACCACTCCATTAGCCGAGGAAAGCAGCGTTCCCAAAGCAGCGAAATGCTGCGCGGATCGGTTTCAGGAAATCGATGGAGTATGGCGGTGATCGACCCTTCCGGGGCGTCCCTATCATCAGTCAGAGAGCTGTCTTCATCCATGAGTTGTCGCTGGCACTGCTGAGAGATGTCATACGGAAAAGCGGCGGTGGCGACCGGGGTTCTGCACCGGCCACCACCACCGCACCTCTGGAGACCATCCTGGCAAGCATGATTCAGAAAAGACAAGTGTGGCTATAGCTCGGGCACTTTCTTTGAATCACTGCCGCCTTAAACGAAATCTCCACAACAACAGATCACGGTAGCTCCGAGGAAGCGACACCAGAAACAGAAGCTGGTTCGAAATCTTTTGGAATTCCGAGACACGGTATTTTTTAAAATCTCTCATTTATTCATATGTTGGCGGCGTGATTTCATCAGTCACGGTGATCTATTTATTAGAGGTGTCTGTATCTGTTCAGGCAGACGCCCACAGGGCAGGGACGCCGCTAAGGCCGAATACAATCAGCTAAGAGATCAAGCCACCGTGATCGGTTCAAACAGTGGATCCACTTTAGACGATCAAGAAGAGGCAATTTCTCGAAGCCACTGTCAGGTAGAGAGTTGCGGAGTTCAAATCCAGTCGCCACTCTTGCGGTTTGCTGCTTTCGTTCGAATCCGCCTCACTGAGGTGTCCAAACAGGCGGATTGCGGCACTATACGGGTATGCAAAAAGACGAGTCTAACCCGGATTGACCCAGGACCGAGCAATTTATTGAGCTGTTGGCTCTGCATGATCCGGCGATTTCCGCCTGTGTCATGAGCCGCGTGCTGTCGAATTCGGACGCGCAGGACATTCTTCAGGAAACCAAGATCGCGCTGTGGCGATCGTTCGAGCAGTTTGAGACAGGAACGGACTTCGCCGCATGGGCTCGCAGGACCGCGTTGAACCGCGTGCTCGACCATCGCAGGCGGCTCTGGTTCGCTGATCGTTGCTACGAACTGCTCGCCGAAGAATTCGAAGCGGATGCCGACCGCCGCACGGAACACACCAATCATCTGCGGGCGTGTATCGCAAAGTTGGAGCCGTGGCATCAGCAGATTCTCACGTTGCGGTACTATCACGACGCCACTGTGGAAGACGTTGCGGCTCGAGTGGACCGAACTGTCGCAGCCACTTATCGAGTCCTCAGCCGGATCTGCCTGGCACTCCGCCAGTGCGTTATGGAGGCATCGTCATCATGACGCCTGAACCCGAACAGCAATCCGCAGAATTGAATGAGCATTACCTCAACGAAACGCTATCAGACGAATAATTCGTCGAACTTGAATCCATGCTCATGGACGATCGTGATTTCCGAGCACTGTTTCTGGATCTTACGCATCAACACGCGAATCTCCGGTTGCATGACGAGGCGCTGGTCAGCGAGCAGTTGCAGCGGCCTGCGAAGACTCGATTCAATCGTCTCGCCGTTGCAGTGGCAGCAACCGTGGCGCTGATTGCAGTCTCCGTCAGTGCGTTCCAATTCTGGCCGAAGCACGTTGCCACGCTTGTATCCAGTGAAGACGCGACATGGGAGAGTCCACTCCCAACTGTTCCTGGTTCCCGTCTGGAACCCGATTACCTGCGACTGAAGACAGGCGTCGCCACAATTCGATTTGACTCTGGATCCGAAGTTGTCCTGGAAGCCCCCGCACACATTGTTCTGAAAACGGCGATGCGAGGTCGGCTGGTCGAAGGATCGGACGTTATCACTGTTTCCGAAAGTGCTATCGGTTTTGTGATGGAATCACCAGACACATTCGCCGTCGATCATGGAAATCAGTTCGCAATGTCAGTGAGTGCTTCCCGCCAGAGCACCGCGTTTGAAGTACTGTCTGGTGAAATCTCCGTGCATCATGAGCTTTTGGGCGACGTCATTCGACTCGGCGACAACCAGGTGGCCGTAGTCACGGCCGACGGAATTGACAAGCTGGACGGTTCAATGCCAGAGGGCACTCTGACTCAACCTGAGAAAACCGTGCGACTGACATCTGAAGATATGGAAGCGTCCATCATTCGCGCTGATAAGTTAAGATCCGAATGTCTTCACCCGGACACGCTGATGCTGAAGACCACTGCGCGGCACAAGCAGTTCGATCGCCGAGCCGTCTTTGGTATCTCGCTGAGCGGGATCGATCTGGAGTCCGTGCAGTCGGCGAGCCTGCGTCTGAACCTTATCCCAACGGGACTGGGCTTCGCGACTCGGCTGACGGAAGTCAACACGTTCGTGATTTACGCCCTTCCCGACGAATTCACGGCTGACTGGAATCCTGAAACTCTGCGTTGGGACGGTCTCCCCGACCTCAGTGAATGCCGTCAAGTTGGAGCGTTCGATATTCCCCGCAGCAGGCAACGCGGCAGCTTCCGCGTCGAAACTCCGGAGTTGCTCAACTCTCTCAAGGCGACTAGTTCGGACAAAGCCGTATTCCTGGCTGTCCGGCAGACCCCGAGTTGCAGACTACCGGTCTAGTCCACGCCTTTGCCATAGACATGCTCGCTGCGATGCTGACTGACCGTGTCGTCACCCGCTAGTTCCAGAACGCCTTCTGCCGCGAAACGTTTGACAACCGCTGAGGCCAGTCGTTTTGCCCGCGACCGACTCGACCAGCGTCGATGGGCAAAGACTCGATGATAAGAACTGAAGTACCCCGAGGGCCGATCACCCGACCATCGAATCAGTCGCCAGACCGTGCGTCTACCACGCACCATCACTGCTGCGGTTAACAAACTCGAAAACCGTTGCCAGACGGAAGGTGCGAAGTCCTTTGAGAAACTCACGAACAAAGTCTGCACAGCATCGGGTATTCTGGCCATCGGTGCATCCTTGCTCGAAGAACGAGTCGTCGTCACAACAATCAATCTGTCGAACAGGATGCTCTCTTTGCTTCACCACTTGTTCCACCACGCATCAACGCCTGCACGGCAAAAGTCGAGGCTAAGGTGCGATTAAGAAAGCATTGCATCTAAGCTCGTAGCGAATCCAAGCGGATCAAATACGTTCTACTGCGAGGTATTGCCCTCTGAACTCCGAACCTGCCGAAACAACCACGGAATCACCCCATTACGATCGGCGTAGAACTTCGTCCATGAGTTGTGACCAATGCCGGGGTACTCGGTGTATTTCACATTGCCGCCTGCTTTCCTGATCGCTTCAACCATCGTCCGAGACCGCACCGGCCAGACGGCAGTGTCCGAATCACCGTGCGCTGCCCAAACCGGGATGTTCTTAAGTATCGCCGCTTGAGTCTCGTCCCCTCCTCCGCACACGGGAGCGACCGCAGCAAAAAGATTTGGCCGGCGCATTGCCAGTTCCCAGGAGCCATAGCCGCCCATCGAAAGTCCGGTCAGATAGACGCGGTTTTTGTCGATCGGCAGCGTTTTCAACGATCGATCCAGAACGGACATTGCCATCGCCATTTGATCGGTTGGTGTTTCTTCGATTGGCACAGACTTCTTCTCACCCCACGCCTGATCAACCCATTGCTCACCGTCGCGGCACTGTGGGATCACCATGAAGCAGGGAAACTCTTCGAGCCACTCTTCCCTGCACATCTGAGTCGGCAAATGCGGGAGCAATTTCTGGACATCGTTGCCGCGTTCTCCCGCCCCATGCATGAAGAAAAGCAATGGATAATCTTTTCCGTCCTCTACCTTCAGCGGTGACAGAATCAGATAAGCAAATTTTTCTTTCTCATACTTTCCGCCCGTGAACGCTATCTCGCCCACTCCAAACTCCTGCTCCGAAAATGCCTCGCTGGGGAAGGTGCTCATAGACATTCCCGCAAGTAAAATCAGGGTGTGTAAAGTTCGACGCATGTCACGCTCCGATATAGATCATTCTGGGGATAAGTTCGGAATTCTGCCGGTTTCGAAAACCGCGTCTTGGATTCGCCCGTCTGTCGACACCGCTCAGGAACGCTGATAAACGTTAATCTTCACTAAGTCCGATACGTACTTTCGACATAACTATTAGCGTCCAGCAGTGCTTACTAGTGTTCCGCAAATCTAAACTTTCAGCGGGTACCAGGATATCCTCTCTGACGAGGCTCAATACAGTTTTAGCGAATTCCGAAACAGCTCGACCAGCTCATCGGCTCCGGTTTCCAATGGTGAAAGCCGCAGCAGCCGTGCCTGCACCAGAGTCCCGTCGACCAGTCTTGGAATGTCAGCCTCGCTGTAACCGAAGTCTTTGATGCCGCCGGGTTGCTCCATCAGTTTCATGAAGTGAGTGACGCGTTCGGCCAGGAGATCACCGGCGTCGTCGAGTGAAGCGCCGTTAATGTCGGCTCCTAATGCGTGGGCGGCTTGAAGATGACGTTCGGGAGCTGAGGGAGCCGTAAATCGACAAACGGCCGGAGTGTGTACAATGACCGATGTCCCATGCGGAACCATCGAATGATCTGTGTCGTATCCTGCCGGAAGATAGCCTTCAACCTGTCCTGCGACTGGATAAGCCATCGCGTGTGGAAGATGCACGCCCGCGTTTCCAAATCCTGTGCCAGCATATGACGATCCGAGCAGCATTCTTCCACGAGCTTCTTCGTCCTCCGAATTGTTGAAGACGCGCGGGAGGAATTCCGCGACGACTCGCAACGCTTCGAGCGCCCAGACATCACTGATCGGGTTTGAGCCCTGATACGCGGTACGCATCGAAGGACGTTCCGGCTTGTTGCGACTTAGAAACGGCAACGCAGTAAACGACTCCAACGCGTGTGAAAGGACGTCCAGCCCGGCACTGGCCGCGACCTCTTTCGGACACGTCCGAGTATTCTCCGGATCCAGCACGCCAAGAATCGGCCTCATGTAGCGGTTGGCGATGCCGGTTTTGACGCGTTCCTTTTCAAAGTCAAAGACTGCGACCGCTGTAGTTTCGCTGCCGGTTCCCGCAGTCGTGGGAACGGCGATTAATGGTTTTAGAGGCCCCGGCGGCGTTGTCCCTTTTCCGAGTGTTGGATTTACATACTCGGTAAATTCCGCCGGCCAGCTTCCGTAAAGGTTTGCCGCCTTTGCCGTATCAATCGTTGAGCCGCCTCCGACCGCAAGGAAAGCGTCGAAGTCTCCATTCGTTGCTACTTCGATTGCCTGAAGAAACGAAGTGTCTGTTGGTTCGCAACGGACTTCGTCAAACACTTCGTATTCGACGCCCGCCGATTTCAGCGATTCGATTGCGGCTTGTCCCGGGTACAGTTCCCGCACGGCCGGATCGACAACCAGCATGACTCGCTTTGCTCCAAGATCCACGAAATCAGAGCCTACCTCTCGAGTGGCCCCAACTCCAAATCGAACGTGCGAGCCAGTCATCTGAAAAACGGTATCAGTCGTCATCAAATTATCCTGCAATGCTAAACGTGTCAGTCTCGAAGGTGATCTTCGGGAACTTCATAACACCCTGCTTGACCTCATTCGCCTCGAACAATTCATGAGGTTTTCGAAGTGGTCCCTGTGGGAATACTACCGACCCGCTTCCATACTTCGTATTGAGGAAACTTTCGCAGTCTCCCGCCGTTGACGTACTCTGACAACCAGGGATCACGTTCTCCTCCCAGCGTCAGAAAAGGTTCTTCTTCCGGCCCGTTGACTCCTCGGTACTCGTCCCCATCGGCTAGGCATGCCCAGCCTTCGACGACACGAGCATTGACCGCAGACGTCGGATCGTCCGATTGCAACGTTGCCGTCGTAATGCTTCCCTGGCTGAACCCCATCAGAAAGACATTTTTCCCGACAATCCAACCCAGACTCTTCACCTTCTGAATGGCGGTACACGCATCGAAACTGTACATCCCCTCTCGATGATTCCCGGTTTCGCAGGATTGCGGATACTTCTTCCGAGTAAATCCCAGTGGAACAATCAGAACGAAACCATTTTCGCCCAGGAAGTCGATCCTGCGGTAAGTATCTTCCCAGACGCCTGAGCAGCCATGCAGATAGATGACCGTTGGATAAGTTATCGGCTCCGGAAAACTGGCCTCAGTCGCTTCGTGCATAGAGAACTTGCGGGCCGGAGCCAGAAACGCAACCAATGTCACGGCGCAGGTTCGTTGTATTTCTGTCAAGTCTGACCAGTCGGCGTCAATCATTTCGTCAGAGGCTGTGCATGTTTTCGTGCCTTTGCCATATCCATCTCTTTGAGCACGGGGCAGCGTTACGAGGCTTACACCGACAATTAACAGCACAATCCATCGTCAAGACAGAACGTGCTGAGAATTCATCAGACGATTCCTGAGCCGGAAACGGAATCAGGATTGCTTTGATCCAGTGTTGCGACTTCGAAGAAACGTCAACGGACGCCTTTGGAATTGTTTTTCTCAAGTTCCTGGCGACGCTTCACATCTTTGGGGTGCTTCGAGAAGGACTCGAAGACATCGCCGATAACTCGATCGGCTAGCCGGCTCAGTTCGTCCAGGATCATCGTTTCTGCTTCGGGCAGAAGTTTCGATGTGTTGGGTTCGTAGCCGCCAACTTCGTAAGCAGCTTCCGTCGCAATGTAGCCGATATTCCCATTTGCATAGCCGACAATGATGGGTATCGCTCGGTCTTCTATTGCGTTCTCAAGTTTGAAACCGTACTCGACCATCGGTTCGCCAGGCATCGTAAGTAGCAGATACGGACCGATTTTCATCGCCTGAAGCTCGGCCTCGATCCGTCCAGTTTTACCCGGCAGGCTGACCTTCGTGCTGGCCACTCGAATCGCATAGTAGGAACCTCGGTCTGCTAACCGCTCGCGTGTAACTTCACGAGCAAGCGACCGCACGACAGCACTGCCAAGATCCCGCCCCGCCCATTGAATGTCGGCTTCGTCCGCGCATCGATACGGATAGCCCGGCAGGTTCGGTCGAATGTCGCCAGCACACCCCTGCAGAAACATTGCACTCGTTTTGTTGCCGTAGCACATTTCGACGAACGATTGTGCCTCGCCCGGAAAGTCCGCACTGAGTTTTGGATAGCCATTCGGATACGGCGGCGAACCCTTATCTCCCCAGGTAAAGAAGCAGGGATGACACACCGCGTGCATGATCACGGCGAGCGGTGTGAGCGAGTTTCCATCGTCGAAGCGAAGCACTTTCACCCGTTGATCGTTGGGGCCGTCAGGGTTGAGCCTCACGACCGCTCGTCCATCGATGACCTTTCGTCGGTTAATACCGAATCCAATGCGGTCCTCTCCGTAACCGACAGTTACGGGTTTCATCGTCTCCGTTGCCTTTTCAGCAGCGATTCCGAGCTTGTCGATCAGCAATTTACCCCAGTCGGAATTCGCATCGAAACCCGGCCCGGAGTGATTGTGTGACGCCGTTACCATGATATTTTCAGCGGGAATGCTGGTCAGCTTTTCAATTCGCAGACGAGCGAGTTGCACCATCTCATCCCACGCGCCAATTGTATCGAGCGACACAATGGCCGCTTTGGTCTCGCCGTCGTCCAGGACGAGGACACCCGCCCGCAACGGATCACGAATCACAAAGACCGTTCGCCGGTGACCGACAATCGGCAGACCTTTGGTCACATCAGGAGTGATGTCCACTTTCGCAACACCGGCCCGCAGGTTGGACGTAACATTCATACGTCCGTCGCGGATTTCGTCAGCCACGCCGACTGACGACAGGATACCCGTACAGGCAGAGAGCAGTAGCATTAAACGAAAAGTCATTGCGTTACCTTGCCCCGAATTTGAACTGACGTTTAAACATCGTACCTGCCATACGATAACCCGCTGACTTTTCTCGTCGACCGACTACGGACGCTGCAAACCTGAATTCAACGGTTTGCCATTTAAATGCTGCTGCGCTGTGTCCGATGAATTGACTGCGATCCCGATTGCGACTGAGGAACCGATCAAATGAATCGTTCACAAATCGGCGACTGCGCCGTAGACGTTTCCGAATTTCTGCCTTCTCGAAGGTACAGAGTATCACTGGTCGCGACCTGCGACAGCGCATGGGTGATCGCCGCCCCCGGACAGTCCTTCGAGCTCGCTCCAACTTCGGAATCAACGACGACTAATGCCCCGTCGCTCATCTGTCGCTCAAACAACGACGGTAGCACTCGCAATGACGTACCTGAAGGTTTCGCCGCTTGCTCGCCCCCGGCAGACTTCCAAAGCGAAAACGTGAGGAAAGAGGCTGTGAGCATCATGATCAGGAACTTGAGAGTTGCCTGATGGAAAACAGTGGCTCGAATGAATCTCATCGGTAAATCTGTGATCGATCGTTGAACGTCGGCTGCGGGCTTTCAGAAATTGAAGCGTCTTGTCCTGAAATCGGATCTAACGCTTCAGACCGGCTTACCGCCTGACGATAATCGTCAATCGTTCTGCCGTTTCGACGAATATCACGCAGAACGCTTGCCGCTCATAGCACGATGGCCTATCGATACACATCCTGACAAAATATAAACGACTACCGGAGCAAGATTTCGTGGTCCGACTTCCATCCTGCCCGATCTGCGAGATCGAGTTATCGGCTACTGCCGCCGCCAGGTCTAAAACCTTTCCGTTCTGCAGTGAACGCTGCCAACAGGTCGACCTGTTGCGGTGGAGCGACGGCAAATACGCCATTGTCGAACCACTTTCGGCTGATAAGCTTGCCGAGAAGCAGTTCGAAGATGAAATGGACGGACAGTTTGACGACGCCGGCTACTAGACATCGCCGGCCACTATTAACGTCAATGACTACAGCAGAGTCGGCACGATCGGCTCCGCGTCGCCTAACTGAATCTGTCCGTTTCGCTGTAAATTATTGATTCTCATCTGCTAAAACTATTGCGTTTGCCACTAGACCCTTAAGACCTTCCCGCCCACTTCGGAGACTTCCTGTGTCGAGACTCACCGCTCTTGCCTGTCTGGCTTGTTTCGCTCTGGCTACTTTCGACACCGCATCGGCCGATTCCAACTGGCCTCGCTGGCGAGGACCAAACCAGGACGGGCACTCGAACGAAACGGGATTTCCCCGGAAGTGGAGCCCAGCCGATATCAAGTGGACTACTCCGCTTCCCGGCGCCGGGCAATCGTCTCCGATCATCTGGGGCGAACGAATGTTCTTGACGGCCGCTCTTAATCGTGGTGCTGAACGAGTCGCACTTTGCGTCGATCGAAAAACCGGCGACATCGTCTGGCAAACCAGCTTATGGAAAGGCTCGCCGGAATCATCCCACGCCATGAACGGCTGGGCGTCGTCCACCTGCGTCACCGACGGTGAACGAGTTTGGTGCTTTTTCGGCCAGGGCGGCGGACTGTTCTGTCTGACAATGGACGGTAAGCAAGTCTGGAATCGCGACCTGGGTGAATTCCCCGGACCGTGGGGCACCGCCGCCAGCCCGATACTCATTGACAATATGCTTATTCAGAATTGTGACTCTGACGACAAAGGCTTCCTGCTGGCTGTCGACAAGATGACTGGAGACACACTCTGGACGACGCCCCGAGAACGACAACGAGGCTGGAGCAGCCCTATCCTGATCGAAGCTTCCGGCCGCCGCGAAATCGTTGTGCAGGGCCACACTGGTATCCGAGGTTACAACCCAGCTGACGGCAAAGAATACTGGCGAGTTTCTGGCACCAATGGACGAGGCACACCGACCGTCACGCCAGCCAACGGCCTTGTCTACGTGATTCCAGGTCGAGGCCCTGCGATCTTCGCCGTCAAACCAGGCGGTTCGGGAGACGTCACCGCCAGTAATGTTGTCTGGAGTAAAGGTCGTAAAGGCAGAGACCTCCCGTCGCCAATTATCGTTGGCAACTACGTCCTCGCCATGAGCATGCGAGGCGGCATCCTGACCTGCTACAACGCCACGACCGGAGCAGAACTGTGGCAGGAACGAATCGGCGGAACAGTGACCGCCAGCCCGGTCGCCTACGACGGCCTGGTCGCCTTCATCGAAGACGGTGGAGAAGCCCTTGTCGTCGAAGCGGCCGACACCCCAAAAATCGTCAGTCGCTGCAACCTGCTGAAAGACGACGAAGAAATCTTCCGAGCTTCCATTACCCCCAGCGGCGGCCAACTCTTCATCCGCTCCACTAAAAACCTCTACTGCATCGGCAAGTAGCGAAGATGCACCAGACGCTGTTCGAGGTTGAAAAAATCGTTCAATACGCCTGTAATTCTTTCGGCCTGAAATAGCCGCTGAGTTTTGACGCCTGTCAGTAATCCTTCGATCGATACGCTGCCCTCTACAGAAAGCTGCCCTCTACAGAAACAGGTCCCTTGAAACATTCATTGGCCTTTGCCGTACGACCGAGGGCGGGCGTCATATTCGTATCGGCAACTCCTGCATCTTCCAGTTCGAACTGTCTGGCAAGGTCCTGCATGCGTTCTTAATCTCCGACAGGCAACCGGCTGGAAGCGGCCAGAACTAAAATGTCCATTTCTGCCAACCATTCACTCGGCCAGTCGACACCACCGTCGGGATTACAATTTATTAAATCGATGACGGAGAAGGTATTCGTCGAGTTGCTCTGCACGCCGGGCACCGGTGATATGAATATTTTCCAGGCATCACCCGACACTTCTCCTGCGTAACAAATCGCCATCACAATTGCCGCCAGACGGAATCAGCGTGATGTGAAATAGAGACTCACGTCCTCAGTAGAACTTTTGAGAAATCAGAGTGGTTTTTATTCTCGATTCAGACATCAGCGTCGATCAGAAATCTCTACCAGAATTAAATTGACAGTCAGGCACTACTGCAGTTTTCCCCGGCCGGCGATGGGCCAGACGGTTTCCAGAATGTCGTTGCGGAAACCGTAGAATGCATCATGTAGAACTGTGGTGTGGTCTGCGTAGCCGACAATCAGTTCTAGCTTGTCGCCAATCTTCAGGTTGCGGGATTCACCTTCCAGATCAAGCTGGCAATGTTCGGCACTGACTCGCGTGACGGTTGCTTCGGGGTGGCCTTTCACGATAGGTGTTTCAAGATCCGGGTACTGTGTTTTTCGGCCGCAGTCCAGAACGGCTCGTTCGAGAACCGGGCGGCTGACGACGGTTGCCAGAATCGTGAGTGCGTATTCGAGTCCCTCGACGGCGCACTGATTTCTGTAGAATGGATCAGCGAAGATGCCGCCACCGCATTGCAGTTCGGTGACGCCTTCGCAGTCAGACGTGATCTGATACGAACCTGTTCCGCCGGCGCTGACGATGGAGCAATCCAGATTTGCTTCGAGCAGCAGGTCACGGCAGTGCTTCAGCACGTTCATGCCATGTTCGATCTTTTCGCGTTTTTCGACCTGATCCGGGATGCACAGCAAGTGACCCTCGTAGCCCATGATTCCGACGATGTCGACGCCTTCCAGACGGTCGATGGCCTTTGCCAGCTCAAGTGTGTCTGCCCCCGGACGGCAGCCAACTCTGTCCAGACCAATGTTGACTTCGATAATAACGCGGCAAAGAACTCCCCGAGCGTGACATGCGGCGGCCAGAGGTTCGACTTGAGCGAAATGGTCGACGGCGACGATCGGGTCCGCGTGCTGACACAGCGCAGCGACACGCTCCACCTTCCGTTGCCCGACGATCATATTTGCGATGAGGATGTCTTCGATCCCGGCTGCTGCCATGACTTCGGCTTCGGAAACTTTGGCACACGTCACGCCCGTCGCTCCATACTCCATCTGCTTCCACGCGATAGCCGGTGTTTTGTGGCACTTCTGGTGAGGTCGCCATTCCTTGCCTCGCGACTTGATGAAGTCAGACATGCTTTTCATGTTTGCATCCATCGTGTCGAGATCAATGCAGAGAATTGGAGTGTCCAGCTCCTGCTTGTGAGTTCCAATCAATGACTGCGACACGGGTGAGTACTCCAGGCGAAAGTACGAAAATCACGGGCAGAAGGCTGAATCTTCGGCCGGCGGAATCTTCAAGGGGATTTCTAATTCAGTTTGAGTATAGCCAACGACTTCCGAGTGAACACTTGCGAGCCGCCATGTGTTGCACAAATCTGGACATGCGTTGAAGCAGAAATGCGAAATGCGCTCAGCTCAGCCCACACAAAGTCCGATGAAACCCAAGCTTTCAAGGATTTCTCGGGCTGCTAGAATCAGCCTCGTTCCCGCCCCGGGAATCCGCCTTACCACACAGGGTTACCCCAAAATGCGCAGCGAATCCGAAGTTCCGTTCGAAGATCAGCCGTTTACTATCCCGGTTGCAGACCGTGTCAAACGTCTCCCGCCATACATGTTTGGCAAAATTAACAAGCTGAAGTACGACAAACGCGTCGCCGGCGTCGACGTGATTGATCTCGGCATGGGCAACCCGACCGAAGCTCCGGACCCACTGATCAGCGAGAAGCTTGCCGAAGCGATTTCCGACTCCAGGAACCATCGCTACTCTGTTTCCAACGGAATTGGAAACCTGAGGAAGGAAGTCGCTGCCCGGTACTCACGTAAGTACGACGTTGACCTTGATCCCAACAGCGAAATTATCGCCTGTCTGGGGTCGAAGGAAGGCTTCAGCCACCTTTGCCTCGCTCTGATGGGTCCTGGTGATACGGCCATTGTGCCAGCTCCGAGCTTTCCAATTCACGTTTACGCTGTCGTGCTTTCTGCCGGAAACGTGATCAGCCTGGACTGCCGCGATCCTCAGCATTTTCTAGAACGCATCACGTACACCTGCGAGCAGCTCTTTCCGGCTCCGAAGCTGGTCATCGTCAACTACCCGCACAATCCATCGACGACGTGCGTGGAGCAGGATTTCTATGCCGAACTGGTTGTGCTGGCGAAAAAGTATAACTTCATGGTGATCAGCGACTTTGCTTACGCGGACATCTGCTTTGACGGGTACAAGGCTCCAAGCTTCCTGTCCACACCCGGCGCAAAAGACGTTGGCGTCGAATTTACGACGATGAGCAAAGGTTACAGTATGGCCGGTTGGCGTATTGGATTCTGCGCGGGCAACCCGGAAATGGTCCGAGCCCTGGCCACCATCAAAGGCTACTACGACTACGGAATTTTTCAGGCAGCTCAGATTGCCGCCATCGTCGCTATGAGACACTGCGATGACGCCGTCGACGCAGTCGCTGCCGAGTATCAGAATCGACGCGACGCACTTTGCGATGGACTGACGCGTCTTGGCTGGGAAATCGAACCGCCGAAAGCCACGATGTTTGTGTGGGCAAAAATTCCGGAACCGTGGCGGGAAATGGGCTCGATCAATTTTGCAATGAAGCTGATCGAAGAAGCCGGCGTAGCTGTAAGCCCTGGTGGTGGTTTCGGCCCCGACGGAGAAGGTTACCTTCGGTTGGCCATCGTCGAGAATACTCAACGGCTTCGACAAGCTGTTCGGCAGATTGGCCGATGTCTTACGCAGGGTATTGACGACGGCGAGTAACTTCGACGATCCACTTAGCGCCGGATTGACTACCAGCGAAACTCGTACACTCCCCTGTTCCACTTTCGAGGAATCGCAAAGATGGAATCGGAATTTGACGACTCAACGCAAAGGGCAGTTACGCGTTTGACTACGAATTTGAAGGAAGAAGTCTCAAACCACGCAGCAACTGTGGAAAATTCATTTTTGACGCATGGTCGGCGTGGCCCGCGAGAAACTGCAGGACATGCCGAAGGGCATCGCCGACTAAGAGAATGTTGCATTAAGCGAGTTTCACAGTTTCTACCAGGGAGCCGAAGGTGGACGATTTACTCAAGTGATTGATCGCGAGAATCTCGGGCCGATACTGGTTTCGATCACGGCTCACAAATCCGTCGACCTGATCCGCTATCACGACCACCTGAAACGAATCGGAACAGGTCACGTGGCAGCGGAAAGATGGGTTGTCGATATATCAGAAAAATAAGCTCCCGATTCAACTCGGACAGGACAAAGCTAGAAGTCGTAACTTTCGAGTTCGTAGAAATTATCAGCCTGGAACCAACGCTTGAATTTACAGTACAGGTCGCTGACGAGTTTCAAGCCCTGTTCGCACGACTTGAGGATCACACACCGCAGTCAGTGGCGTTGCGGAAGCTCGAAGGGTTCACGAATGACGGAAATTGCTGAGATACTTGAAAGTTTTTCCCGAACTGTCGAGCGTAAGCTGCAGCTAATTCGAACTCTCGGGCAACGCAGCGTCGACGCCGCTTAGCAGTCTGATTTGAAATTGGAAATTCCATCATGAACCAGTCTCGAGTTCTCTACTGCGGCGACACTTCGCTGGGCGGCGCAGCCGCCTATCTGGCCGGGCTGATGACGAGCTGGGGCTGGAATTTTACCTACATGCCCAGTGATCAACAGCTTTCGAACTCAGAACTTGCTGCCGAATATAGCCTGATCATTTTCAGTGACTATCCCGCATCGCTCGCCAAATCTTCGTTACAGGATCGGCTTATTGAACGAGTAACAGCTGGTACCGGCCTTTTGATGATTGGCGGTTGGGAATCGTATCACGGTCTCGGAGGCGACTGGGATGGCACTCCAGTTGCTGATGCGCTGCCAGTCAACATATCCAGCGAAGATGACCGCCGGAATTGTGATCAGCCAGTGTTCGTGCAAGCGACCGGCATTTCCCATCCGATTACCGATAGTCTGCCCTGGTCTGAGCGTCCTCCTCTGATCGGTGGTTTCAACGCATTCTCGCCAAAAACTGACAGTCAGACGCTTCTTCAAGCGATGCGTTTCGAAGCACGTTTCGCTGGAGTAATTCCGAGTCTTGAGCCTTCATTAACGACTCCATTACTCGTCACAGCAAGCCACGGAGCCGGTAGGACGGCGGCTCTTGCAACGGACGTTGCGCCGCACTGGATCGGACCGATGGTTGACTGGGGAACGGAGCGAGTGACGGCTTGCGCGGACGGAGCGGGAGATGTAGAAGTCGGAAATCTGTACGCTGCATTCTTCAAGAACCTGCTGTCGTGGACGGCAAAACTCACCTGAGCCAGATCGGGCGCGTCCCGAAGTAACTGATAATGTAATGAGCACTGATTCGCCAACCGTAATCCTTGTCGCCGGGCCTCTACAGGTTCGAGGGACGAGTTCGTACACACTCCGGCTGGCAGAACTGCTTCCTGATTGCGGGTACGCGCCAGTCATCGTGTCGCCGGATCTTGCGGCGCTACCTGAGGAAGTGCGGCCTGAATGTCCGACATACGAGCACCTGCTACTATCGTCACCGTTGTTTCGACCGCTGATCAACGGCCTGGTTGCCCAGGACGCAGTGCGTCATAAACCGCAACTTGTCCATATCCAGTCGCGACACGCCTTGCCGTTCGGCTTTGCTCTGGCAAAACGCCTGGAACTCCCATGCCTGCTCACAATTCACGATCACGACAAGGCATTGACTCGCACCATGTCAGCTGGTCAGCCGCAACTGAAGCAAGTCATCGCGGTCAGTTCGTCAGTGAAGGAAAGTCTTGCTTCCGTGAATTCTTTGAACGAGGACATGATCACCGTCATTCACAGCGGAGTCACTGTCCCGGATCTGATCGACAATTCAGAAGTTCTGGGGGCCCGCAGAATTCCGGTCATTGGCACAGCCGGCAGGCTGGAAGAGTCAAAAGGATTTCCGTACTTCATAAAAGCGGCTCGCCAGGTGCTCGATGCCGGCAATGATGTCGAATTTCTGATCGCCGGTACCGGCCCGGAAGAACGCCGACTGCGGGCCCTGGCCAGACAATTAAATCTGACCGACCACCTAACATTCATCACGAATTTACCTGATTTCCGATCGGCCATCCAAGCGATGGACATCTTCTGT
Organism: uncultured Planctomyces sp.; assembly: GCA_937904325.1. Classification (GTDB taxonomy): domain Bacteria; phylum Planctomycetota; class Planctomycetia; order Planctomycetales; family Planctomycetaceae; genus JABMPE01. The sequence continues at coordinate 10,330 of CALGTK010000377.1, read as the reverse complement.
CTGCCGTCTTTGATGCAGGGGCTCGGCACAGTCATGCTCGAAGCGATGTCTCTTGGACGGCCAGTCATCGCCACCGGCGTCGGTGGAATTACGTCAATCGTTCGCGATGACGAAACTGGTCTGGTAATCCCCGCTGCAGACAGCAATTCCCTCGCGGAACGGATCCTCGAGCTCCTGGTTGATCCTATTCGTGCCCGTGCAATCGGTGGTGCCGCCCGTCAGCAAGTGATCGAATGCTTCGACGCCAGACAAATGGTCGAATTGACGGCTGACGAGTACCGGTCGGCAATCGGTTGCACAGCAGCCACGCCCACGACAGCCTCGTGAAACCTCACCAGCGATGACGCACTGGAAGCCGGCGATCGACGAACTATAATTCGCTGTCCATGACGATCTTCTAACGCCAGCTTGTTGCCAATTCCTCGGAGAAAATTAAGTGTCGGACGTCCTTGCCGAAATATGTGAAACAAAACGAGGCGAGATTGCGGCCGCCAAAAGCCGTGTTTCCGAGGACGATTTGCGAGTTCGTCTGACAGACGTTGCCCCACCTCGCGATTTTCTTGCAGCTCTGCGTGCCAGGTCGGGAATCGGGCTGATTGCGGAAGTTAAAAAAGCGTCTCCGTCGGCCGGGCTGATTCGAAAAGACTTTGATCCTGTCAAAATTGCAAAGATTTACGAGTCGGCTGGAGCGGCCTGCATCAGTTGTCTCACCGACGAACCATACTTCGAGGGCAAACTTGCATATCTGACCGACATCCGTAGCAGTGTATCGATCCCGATCATGCGGAAAGACTTTATCCTGGATCGCTACCAGGTCACTGAAGCCCGGGCTGCCGGTGCTGACTGCATTCTCCTGATCGCCGAATGTCTCGACGACTGCACGATGCGCGACCTTTACTTCTACGCTTCCGAACTCGGTATGGAATGTCTGGTCGAAGTCTACGAACCAGAAAATCTTGATCGAGTTCTCAAGCTTGAAGCCCCGCTTGTTGGCATTAACAATCGCAACCTCAAAACATTTGTGACTGACCTTAAGCACTCGACCGATTTAGCAGCGCGCGTTCCAGACAATGTGTACCTCGTCAGCGAAAGCGGAATCCGGCAGCGCTCAGATGTCGACCACCTTCTGCGGTGCGGGGTCCGAGGAATCCTGGTCGGTGAAACACTCATGAGGCAGGCCGACATCTCCGCAAAAGTCCACGAACTGATAAGTAAGTAACACCTGAAGATGCCATCAGTAATCACACTTCATCGGGCTAACTCAACGTTACCAGCACCAACCAGCCGAAGCCTTCAAAGTAATCACCATGAAATCCGTCGTTTTTGAGTCAACCGGCGAGCCGGACACCGTTCTCAATGTCAAGGACCTGCCCGAACCAGAGCCGGAATACGGCCAGATAAAAGTCCGGATGCTGTGTTGCCCGGTGAACCCCTCCGACCTGATGTTCGTTCGCGGCCAGTACACATTAAGTGCCGACCTGCCGGCAACTCCAGGTTTCGAAGGCGTCGGAATTGTTGAATTGGCTGGCGGAGGGCTACGAGCAAAGATGATGCTCGGGAAACGCGTCGCCGTACTGTCACGCCGCGGCGGAAACTGGGCAGAAAAGAACGTCGTCTCAGCCTCGCAAGTGATCCCATTTTCAAATCTGTTGACCGGACGCCTCAGTCAGGAACAGCAAGCAACGTTCTTCGTAAATCCGGTTACGGCATACGTGATGTGCCGGGAAGTTCTACGAGTCCCCACGGGCGAATGGCTTCTCCAAACAGCCGCAGGATCTGTGCTCGGTCACATGATCATCCGCCTTGGTAAACGATTCGGTTTCCGAACACTCTGTGTTGTCAGACGTGAAGAGCAGGTGGCTGAATTGAAAGCCGCCGGTGCCGATGCTGTGATCTGGTTTGATCCGAATGACCATTCGTTTAATCAGTTTCGTGCGGCCGTCGCAGCAGCAACCGGAGCATCAACTGATTACACCATGATTCATTCCGCGGTCGACTGTGTCGGCGGTGCGACAGGTTCTGCAGTGGTGCGTGTTCTGGGAAAGCACGCCCGTATGCTGGCCTTCGGAACACTCTCTGGCGAACCATTGGCGGTTCCATCACGTGCACTCATGACGCCTGGAGCGTCGATCTCCGGGTTCTGGCTTGGCAACCACATGGAAACATTAAATCTACCCGCAAAACTAAAACTGGTGAGAACAGTTTCAGGCCTGATACGCGAAGGCGTTCTCACCAGCGGAATCGGCAGCAGCTTTTCACTGGACGAAGTAGTCGCCGCCGTACAGGCCGCCGAAGTTTCCGGACGAGATGGAAAAGTTCTGCTTAATATAGCGGCGAACTGATAGAGCTAACGCTTGACCTGGATCATTGAATAGAGGCGCTCACGAACGATTTCGACCTGAAATTCAACGCGAACTGCTATTCGCCTGGTAATTGCCAGTAGTCAGGAACAGGCGTCTCCAACGTGAGCGAGTCGTACCGAATCGGATGCAGAAGACTTAACGTCCGAGCGTGCAATGCAATTCGCATATCCGAGAGGTTGCGTGCCGGAAGTGATTCGCTGACACCTGGTGCCGCATCACCATCCCGCACAGTGTTGTCGCCAACGGTTTGCTTCGAATCTAACCAGGGAACGGCGCCATACTTCGTATCCCCGACAACTGGACAGCCGCGCGACGCGAACTGCACACGAATCTGGTGCATCCTTCCCGTCAGTAGTTTCACCTCAACGAGCCAGCGGCCGTCAACTTCGCGAAGCACCTGATACTCGAGTCGAGCTTCCTTCGCTCCGGCCGTCTCGGCCGCGACAACGTCCGAGATTGCCCGGTCGGGAACCTTCAGCAACCAGTCAACGAGCAGCCCGACATCAGCTTCAGGACGATTTTCCAGCATCGCCCAGTAAGTCTTTGAAACCTGTCGCTTCTCAAATTGCTCGGCCACTCGCGCCGCTGTCTTCGAGTTTCGAGTAAACACCATCGTCCCGGAAGTCACCCTGTCCAAACGGTGCGGAATTCCCAAATAGACATTTCCCGGCTTGTCGTACTTCTTTGCCAGCCACGCCTTCACAAGTCCAACCATTGTCTGCTCGCCGGAAGGTATTCCTTCCGTCAGAACTCCAGCTGACTTATTGACGGCAATCAATGGCCCATCCTCAGCCAGAAGCCAATCCGGATCACCGCTCTCGGTGCCACGTACAATAGAATCTGAAACATCATCCGGCCTCGAGTTCATCTTATGACACCTGTTTCATTGAAATTTCGCCAACCACCAACACAACGTCTGTCAGCCAGAACAGGTAACCACGTACCACAAACATCCTGGGACCCTCAATGCTGACCGTTTCCGAATGAGGCTCAGGGCAGTTACTATGACAGTGGACACCGGAGACGGCATCACCTGACGCGGACACTTGGCGCGGCGGCAGGATGACTTCTATCATCCGCGCCCGCAATCGGAGAGGTGACAGAGTGGCCGAATGTGCCGGTCTCGAAAACCGGTGTACCGCAAGGTACCGTGGGTTCAAATCCCACCCTCTCCGCTTAGTTTCAAAGGCTCTCATCGAGTGTCAAAAAGACGCAATCAGTTGCACTGGCAACGGGTTGCGTCTTGTAGTTTCTGGTAACTCGGAAGACGTTGAAGACGCACCGATTTTCAATCGCTCTCAACCGGAATCAGCCGTCCGGTCCAAAAAGTGTGACAAAAAGAGCCAACAGAATTGGCCAGGTCACCCCCGAAGGTCGATGAGGTTCGACGAACAGTTCAGAACTGCCAGGAGATGCCCGAACATTTCCGCGTCGCGGTGATGGCTCAGTTGTCGACGCTGTGAAGTGGTTCGACAGCGCATAATAGAGTTGGTGCTATGCCCCAACTGTTCCATTGCAGGTGGTGCGACGAACGCCTCATTGAAGGGTTTCGGAGCTAGCGTAAATTGTCCAGTTTTGGAGCCGCACAGCTGAAATCAAGCAGTTGAGACGGAAGAATCTGAGCCGACGCAACTTATGCGGATGAAGGTGTATGCGGTTAAACTGAGTATTTTTCCCCTGCGGGAACAACGAGTAATCAGTTGATTCGCACTGTGGGGCTGTACCAGATCAACGAATCGGTGGCATCGCTAAAAGAAGGGAAGCCGCCCGACGTATTTGCGGTGGGGCTTCTTCTTGGATTTGGGCGAATCGAGGTTCGCCAGCACTTCATCCAGCGTCTCATCGTCGAGATCAACCAACTGCCGCAAGGCGTCGCATTTCTCACGCCCCCGCTTCTTGTTTCCTGCTGGCACCTTATTGGCCAGAAGGAGCAATTTTTCTTCAGCGGCGTTGAGCACGTCGGCCAATTTGTGGATGAACTGCTCTTTGGGGAAGTCTCCAAAGTGGAGCTTCTGGTTCTCAACCTTCGAGATGTAAGTGTCGCTTAAGCTGATTTTTGATGCCAAATCCCGTCGAGTCAATGGGCTCATTATTCTGGGGCGGGCGAATCGTGATCCAGAGCAATCCGAATGGTTTTCAGTAAAACCTTCGGACCGCGCGTCTTGGGAACGATTGCGACTGCCCCATGCAATTGATTTTCATTCATGGCTATCTTCAGATCGAAGCCACTGTACAGGGCCACGATGGCGTTTGGGTTGATCGCATTTCAATGCAAGCAACACTTTTTTACCCGACATTCCCTTCAGATTGCGTTCCAGAAGAACAAGTCCGATCTGATCGTAGTGGAGTTGATAAACATCGAGGGCCTCTTCTCCGTTGGATGCCGTGAGAAGTCGAAACCCATTAGGGGACGGCATCGCAGATCAAGAACTTCGAATGATCTATTCATCATCCACAATAACTATGGTGGCAACCGAATGGTTTTGAGCATTCGAAGCGTTTTATTCTGAGGGAGTCCTTCCGAGTATCTGGTCCATTAAATGCAATAGCTCTACCGGTCGGTACGGTTTCTGAATAAAACCGGCGAGCCCTTTCCCGGAAAAACGGCTTGTTGCGTCTTGTTTGCTATATCCACTGGTTAAGATCACTTGTACTCCGGGTTCAAGCTGTTTCAATCGCAGAAAGGTTGCCAATCCATCCATGTGTGGCATTGTCATGTCGAGCAACACTCCAATGATTTCGCACTGATGCTTCTCAAATATTTCGATTCCCTCACGTCCGTCGCACGCGAGCAGCGTCGTAAATCCGCCACTCTCAAGAATTCGCTTTGACACTGTGCGAGCAGTCTCGTCATCATCAACAATAAGCAACTTGCCCTTACCTTTCCATTTCCTCGGCGGGGTGACGCCTGCTGGCACAGAAACGGCTTCAATATCGATTGCTGGAAACAGCACTTTGAATGTGGTGCCTTTCCCAACTTCACTGTAAATCTTCACGGCTCCTTGATGCCCACGGACTATTCCGAGCAACGCAGCCAATCCCAAACCACGTCCTGTGAATTTTGTAGTAAAAAATGGATCGAAGAGTTTCTGCTTAGTGTCATCCGTCATGCCGCATCCTGAATCGCTTACTTCGTAGTACACATAATCTCCAGACGGCAATTTGTCATCCAGATAAGTTGATTTCAGATATTCTTCATCGGCATTCATGACGCCAGTTGCCAGCGTGACTATTCCGCTATCAGTACCAATGGCTTCTGTGGCGTTGGTGATGAGGTTCATTACCAATTGTTGCATCTGACGGGAATCAGCGTTGATCGCCGGGAGGGACCCGGCAAGTTCGTATTTCAGGACGACGTTCTTCGGAACGCTAATTTCAAGTAGATGCCCGAATTGTTTAACAACCTCAGAAAGAGAGAGAGCCTGAACGACGAACCGCCCTTTTCCAGAATAGGCCAGCATTTGTTTGCATAACTCTGCCGCACCGGTGGCTGCATCCTGAATGTCTTTCATGGATGATTGAATGGGCGATTCCGGGGAGAGTTCCGTGATAACCAAACTCGAATGCCCAAGTACGCCCATCAGAAGATTGTTGAAATCGTGAGCGATTCCGCCTGCGAGGACTCCAAGGCTTTCAAGTTTCTGCGAATGCTGAAATTGAGATTCCCATCTCTTCTTCTCAGTCAGATCACGCAACACTCCAGTGAAGATGCGATCGCCGTCATGGCGGATTTCACTGATGGCCAGATCAGCGGGAAACTGTGTGCCGTCTTTTCGCAGGACCACGACTTCTCGGCCCGTGCCGATAATCTTTGCGAGACCTGTGTCCAGGTAATTTGAAAGATAGCCATCGTGTTCTTCTTGAAATGGCGAGGGCATCAGGGAGCGGACATTCCTGCCAATGATTTCCTGGCTACTGTATCCCAGCATTCGCTCGGCGGCTGGATTGAAGGACAGGATGGTGCCAACTTCGTCAATGCTGATGATCGAATCGACCGCTGTTTCGAGAAATGCGGACAGTTTGGCGTGATTGTCACGCAGTTGCTTTTCGTTTTCCTTCTTCTCAGTCAGATCACGCAACACTCCAGTGAAGATGCGATCGCCGTCATGGCGGATTTCACTGATGGCCAGATCAGCGGGAAACTGTGTGCCGTCTTTTCGCAGGACCACGACTTCTCGGCCCGTGCCGATAATCTTTGCGAGACCTGTGTCCAGGTAATTTGAAAGATAGCCATCGTGTTCTTCTTGAAATGGCGAGGGCATCAGGGAGCGGACATTCCTGCCAATGATTTCCTGGCTACTGTATCCCAGCATTCGCTCGGCGGCTGGATTGAAGGACAGGATGGTGCCAACTTCGTCAATGCTGATGATCGAATCGACCGCTGTGTAAATGACTTTTTCGGCTACTGACAAGGTTGAGCTGTCATCTGGATTGGCTGGGATCATGTCTGTTCGTGCGTCTTTCGGATTTCTGACGTTGACATATCGGTTTCGGGTTATGCGACTGGGTGCATTTTGAATTTAGAGTCGGAGAGAAACGCGTCGTGGCAGTCATGTGGTTGGGCGATAATTCCGAAGTCCAATGACCTTTAATACATCAGCCAGTCGCTCTAACGCATTTCGCGTGCAGTCCAAATGTTTTTGTAGGGCGACACGCCGGTAATAGTAGCGACATTCCGGTAATTTTAATGAGCTGGGCACCAGCAACAACACGCTCGTGATGTATTCGAAAGAATTTCGGCGTGAGGTGCTGGCAGCGTGTGATGCCGAGGATGGGAGTTGTGAGGTGGCGACGCGGTTTGATGTTTCTGAATCGTGGGTCAGACGCATTAATCTGGGGCGTCGTGAATCGTGGAAGACCGCCTGCAAGATGACTCGTAAACGTCGTCCGTTATGGCAGGAGGGTGATTGGAAGGGTTCCGTTTAGCCGCTGGGAGACAATAACAGTTGTGGGAGCGTTACCTGCCAACGGCTTCATGGCACCACTGACTGTCGATGGTCCGAGTAACGGTCGATGGCCCGATTGACGGTCGCATTGTTCTGGCATGGGTACAGCAGCAGCTGGTTCCCACGCTGACACCAGGAGATATCGTCGTGATGGCCGATCTGTCGAGCCACAAGGTGCAGGGAGTCCGCGAGGCGATCGCATTAACCGGAGCAGAAGTCCGCTACATCCCGCCGTACTCGCCCGACTTCAATCCGATCGAACTGGCATTCTCGAAACTCAAGAGACTGCTTCGGTATGGATGTGAACGAACCGTCGATGCACTCTGGAATTTCTGCGGCAGGATCATGGACCAGTTCTCAAACGAAGAATGCCGCAACTACTTCAAACATTGCGGATGCCGCTACGATTAAACCCGAGCCGTTCTGAAATTCGATCGTCTCAGAACTCGGATTGCACCCGATTTCTAATTCGCATTAATTCCATACCGTGAACTTGAACATTTCTCCGACAGGTCGGCTGTGGTTTGGAAGAGCCACGAAAGAAACAGCTTTCAGCCCTCGGCTTAACCACAGAAATCAAGAAAGCTATCCAGGTCGCAGCGTCGTGCACATCCTTCAGGCTGAGCAATTGATCCGCCAACATATAAATCGACGATGTCGATTTTAGCAGCGGCGACGAAGAGCCGGCCGATTACCAGCAATGCCCAAAAGGGTATGCCGCTCCGGATCACCGGGATTGTCGTCACTGCCCGCGTTGAGCATGTCGTTTCTCGCCATCAGCCAGTTAGTTACCTGCGTGATCTTCCAGAGCGTCTCAGGCGTCATTCACTGCGGACTCCCGGTAATCACGCGGCATTTGTGGCTCACGTCCCGCAGAATGTCGCCTGCACGACTTCGGCAGGCTCAGGCGCGGACTCAAATTCGACAAATTCAGGCCGTGGTTCGAACGGGTGTTGCAACACATCGTTGAGTCGATGGAAGGGGCCGAAGTCAGCACCGTTGCCGGCCTCGATCGCTTCCTCGATGCGATGGTTTCTTGGGATATAGACTGGGTTCGACCGCCGCATCAAAGCAACGGCTTCGTCCTGATCGACATCCTTAAGTCGATTTCGCCAGTTCTTCAGCCATTCTCCAACTGCGTCCGGCGACTTGAATAATCGAATGAAAGCCTGGCTCTTACCAGTTTCAAGTGTGTCTGCGAGATGACGAAATACCAGCGTGAAGTCGGCATTGCTTTCGGCCATCACTGCTAACAGGTCTTTGACGAAATTCCAATCCCCCTGTTCGCATTTCCCCAGTCCAACCTTTGCCGTAAAGCGTCGTTCTATCGCGGCCTGGTGAAGATCGAAAAAACTCCCTAGTACATCCTCAGCCATCGCAACAGCGCGTTCCTGGTCATCGTGAATCAACGGGAGCAGGGTTTCAGCAAAACGAGTTAGATTCCACAGCCCGATTGAACCCTGATTACTGAATGAATAGCGGCCCTGATGATCGATCGAGCTGAACTTCTTTTCCGGGTCGTAAACATCAAGGAAAGCACACGGTCCGTAGTCGATGGTCTCGCCGGACACATTCATGTTGTCGGTGTTCATGACTCCGTGAATGAATCCAAGCTGCATCCAGTGTGCAATCAATTCAGCTTGTCGCTCGATCACTGCTTGAAGCAAGGCCACGTATGGATTCTCTGAATGCCGAGCTTCGGGGTGCAGGCGAGCAATCACGTAGTCTGCCAGCACTTTCAGATTCTCATGATCCTGTCGAGCAAGAAACCATTGAAAAGTGCCAATGCGAATGTGCGATCGTGCGACTCTCGTAAACACTCCACCAGGCACACGACCATCACGGAACACATCTTCACCCGACGTGACCGCGGCAAGCGCACGGGTCGTCGGCACTCCCAATGCAGCCATCGCTTCCGAAACAATGTATTCTCGAAGCACTGGCCCTAGTGCAGATCGCCCGTCGCCCCGTCGCGAAAACGGAGTCGGCCCGGAACCTTTTAACTGTATGTCAAAACGGGTGCCGTCCTCGCTCCTTACCTCACCCAACAGGATAGCGCGACCGTCTCCGAGTTTCGGTGAAAAGCCACCAAACTGATGCCCCGAATACGCCATTGCCAATGGCTGAGAACCTTCGGCCAACTGATTTCCCGACAGAACAGCAAGTCCGTCCGGTGACTCAAGCCAGTCCCTGTCAATTCCCAGCGTCTCGGCCAGTTGAAAATTAAGCCGAATCATCGAAGGCGTCGCGACCGGTGTCGGCTCGACAGATGCAAAAAAGGCGTCCGGCAGACGCGCATACGAATTATCAAACGGGATCTGCATGATGTCTCAAACGCCTGGCGAACAGGGATAGCTGCTGAAAAATGCGTGCTGCCACTTTATGACAGGGATGCTCTGAAAATCGCATGTGGAAAATCGTTCGAGGTTCGGGCTGGGACGATCCCGTTGTAGAATCCGAAGCAAATGTGTCACCACGATCAATCGTATCATCCCCGTTGATCAACTACTGGTCGAACTGACGGGGCTACCGAGTTCTTCGATGAGCCGCCTTGTCAGTTTATCGGTGCTTTCTTCGTTCAAGCAAAGTGGATTTACTACAAGAGTGCCCGCGGCCAGGTTTCCGTGACCGACGTAGACTGATGGCGTTCCTTCGCGGAGTCCTTTGCAAACATCGAAGGCAGTCCGTCCCAGGGCTTGTTCATCGATTGCAATTTCCAGAATGGCCCAACGATCCCGGCTGTTGGGTGTGACGATTCGACATTCCGCATGCGCATTCTGCAGCCCTACCTGGATTGATTCCAGGTAAGAGTACAATCGAGGCGGATCGTCGTCGTAGGCGCCGGTCGAGAATAATTCCAGAGCCGTAAGCAGTGCGATGATTTCTTCCTTTGAAACCTTCAATGCACGGCCGATTCCGTGCCGCGGAATTCCAGCGAGGTGCGACCGGTCGATGAAGTCAGTTGGCGGGTCCCACAATTCGAGGTGATCATCCATGTCGAGCATCTGCAGGGCCGCTGAG
>CALGTK010000376.1 GCA_937904325.1 uncultured Planctomyces sp. | reverse complement strand
ATGGACGATACTGGACTTGAACCAGTGACCTCCACGATGTCAACGTGGCGCTCTAGCCAACTGAGCTAATCGTCCCGAGGTGGGGGAAACTATGTGCTTCGTGACGTGGAGTCAAGCTTCTCGAAGTCGTTCGTTATTCGTTGACTTGGAACGGCGTCCGGTTGGGCTGAGCATTGCGACATTGCGGTTGATTCACGTGAATTGACCATCGTCTAACCGACACTCAACTAAATCAGCAGGCCTCATACAGTGAGAACTGCCGGACACCATAATTTGTCGTGAACGTCGGTTGCGCCACGGGCGGCTAGTTGTTGTTTTTTGGGGCTGGGCGGAAGGGGTAGACCCATGTCAGGAATGAGTTAACGGCTCGGGTTTGCACCCAGATTTTTCCCTGACCGCTGAATTTTGCGACCAGGCCTTCTCCGCCGAAGAGGAAGCTTTTTAGTTTGCCACCTGTTTTCAGGCCGGGAAGGACGTCGACCTGGTAATGGAGCGTGTTTTCGAAGGCGACGACGTAGCCAGTGTCGACGATGTATTCGTCTCGGACGTCCATTTCCAGGATGGCTCCGTACGAGTTGAAGAAGAGGTCGCCGGTTCCCGATGCCTGCAGCAGCACCAGGCCCTTGCCGCTGAAGAAGCCTTTGGCTCCCTGCCATTTTCCGGTCAGCTCGACACCGTCGGTGTGGGCGACGAAGGCGCCTCGTTGAACCATCAGCGTGTTCATGTCGAGGTGGTAGTGGGCGGCGTCACCGGGGGCTCCGGGAGCGAAGATTACTTCGCCTGAACCTCGGTCGGCGGTGAACGTGTTGATGACCATGCTCTCGCCACCCAGGGCTCGTCCGATTGTTTTTCTGATGCCACCTTTCAGGCCGGCTTTCAGTGTGATCGACGGATCCATCGCGGCCATGGCGGATGGCTCGGCAAAGATCTTTTGTCCTTGTTCGAGCTGCACGGAGATGAGGCCAAAGTCCGGCCGTTGGCTGATTTCGAATTGTACGTCGCTATCCATCAGATGGTTCCCGGAAGGCTAAGTGCGACTGCTTTGTTAGTGATCGGCAAGGAAACGCGGCGACTTGTTTATCGAGTCTTCAACATTGGACCGAGGGCTGCTCCGAACGATGGCGGGTTGTGGCTTTGGCAGTAAAGTTTTCCGTGGCCGTTGAACTTGCAGACAAGTCCTTCGCCGCCGAGGAAACTGCCAATCAGACTCTTACCTGCTTTTCCAATTTGGAATTCCAGCGTCTCTTCGAAGGCGACAATGTGCCCCGTGTCGACGGTGAATTCTCCATCAACTTCAACTTCGTAGATCGATCCGAAGCTACTGAGGAACAGATCGCCGTGCCCCGAGCATTTGACCCAGAACATTCGCTCGCCGCTGAAGAGAGCTTTACCCAGGCCTTGCCAGCTTGCGTCGATTTCGATGTTCGCGGCTGATGCCAGCCAACTTGAACCTTGAACGATCAGCGTACCGTTTAACGGGTAGTGGATGATGTCTCCCATCAACTGCGGGCCGAGGATCAGGCTTTGCCCTTCGCTGTGCGAGCTGAAGTGGTTCAGGAAGAAGTTTTCTCCCGCGAACATTCGCTTGAGCCCCTTCATCATGCCGCCTTTGCCTCCCTTCGTGCGGGAAGTTGTTTCGACGGTCATGCCGATCGTCATGGAGATCATTGCACCGACTTCGGCCGTGATCGATTCACCGGCCGACATTCTGATGTCGACAACCGAGGCGGCGGGCTGAGCCTTTATCTCGTATTGCATGTAAGCGTTCCTCTGATCGTTGATCCGGAAGCGATTGTTTGCAGGGCCTCACTGGTCGGTCGAGATCGGCAACCTGCAGAGTCACGTACAGCGGGCAATCTCTTCGGGTATCTACCACAAATGTGAGTTCGTCCAGGCGGCCAGTCCGCCTATCGAACGAGACTGCATGTAAATTCGCCCGGGCCCTTTGACACGTGTGACCAGCCCTTCTCCACCAAAGAAGCTGGAGAAGATGCCACCAGCCATGCCCATCCGCAGGTTGATGGACGGTTCGTAAGCGACGAGATGTCCGGTGTCGACGACGAATTCGCTGTCGATTTCTCGAGCGAAGATTCCGCCGTACGCTCCGAACCAGATTTTGCCGTGTCCGCTGACTTTGAGGCGGAATAGTCCTTCACGACCAATGAAGCTTGCAATGCCGGCCCAACCCAGCCCGAGTTTCACTTTTGGCTCGCAGGCAAGAAAAGCTCCCGGCTGAAGAAACATCGTGGTTCCTTTCAGATCGATGCACTCAATGTCGCCCGGGAATGGTTGAGTCAGCACAATCTCGCCGGAGCTGTTTGTCGTAAATTCGTTGACGAAAAGTGACTCGCCACCAAAGAACTTTCGAGCGACGGCGCTGAAGAAGCCACCATTCCACCGAGTGCTCATTTCGATAGACGAACTCATGCTCGCCATGGCATCGGATTCGGCGATGATTGAATCGCCAGCATTCAGCTCCGCTCGAATGTTGGCGAAGGCGGGTTTGTCGCGAACTTCCGCTTTCATGAGCAGCCTCAATCTTCAAGTGTATTGGTGTGGTGTTCGGTGTCGCAGATTCGAGTTGTCAAATCGATAGACCTACTCTTGCGACTTGATGCCATCACGCTTGTCAGTTTCCTCGTCGGTCGAATCATCCACTGGCGAATCATCCACTGGCGAATCATCCACTGGTGGATCGTTTGCTGTTTCTTTGTCGTTTCTTTCGGAGTTCAGAACGACGTCGGTTTGAGTGTTATCAAGTATTGTTCGCAGTTCTTCCAGCCGAAAGTCCAACTGACTGTAGTCACGCGACTCCGTTTCATCAAGAAATTGCTGAACTGAGTTAATCCTTTCATTCGAATTCGGGTGCGTCGATAGCCAGGAAAGAGGACCGTGCAGGTGAGCGTTCGGGAGCGAGTCGAGCATCTGGATCATGGCTTGGGGGTCGAGGCCGGCGGCGTGCATCATGCGGGCACCTTCGAGATCGGCTGCCGTCTCCTGCCCCTGCGAGTAATTGTTCAACGCGGCTGTCTGCAGAACTTCTGTGCCAAACGCGACGATTCCCCCGACGTCTCCTATAACGATGTGGACCGCGGCCACAATTCCGACTGAGCGAGAAATTTGTCTCAGGTGGTGCCGGAGTGTGACGTGTGACATTTCGTGAGCGATGACTGCAGAGAGCTGCTCTGTCGAATCCATCGTGTCGATAAGTCCTCGGAAAACCAGAATTCGTCCGCCAGGCAATGCCAGGGCGTTGACGACGTCGGAATCGATTATCAGCACCTGGTAATTCACGTCTTGGATTGCAGAGTGCGGAGCCAGCCGATCGACGACGCTTTGAACTGCGTTCACGGCTTTCGGACTTTTAATTTCCTCACCAAATTCGGAAAGAACGGAAGGCAGTGCTGCCTCGGCAATTTGTTCATCAACAGTCATCGGTACGGCTTCAATCGCAAGCTGAGCACCGAAGACAACTGCGTAATAGCCACCGATCAGTACGAGCACACAAACGGCAAGCATCACCCACAAGCCGATACGGCTCACCCAACGCTGCCGACTCCCAACGGCCAGTATCTGATCAACCTGTTCGAACAATTCACCGGCGGCAGCACGTTTGAGTGCTTCGGGAAAACGACGATCCTCGCAAAAGAATGTCAGGCTTCGATCAGCCGTTCGACAGAAGACCATACGACCACTGTCACCGCCCAATTCGAGATCACAGTCCGAATAAGAAATAACAAACTTGCGACCTTCAGAACTCCGAGCGGTGATGCCGCGATCTCCCAACCTGAGATGTGCACCGGATCGACCTCCGTCGATTTCTTCGGAGAAGACTCCTCCGGGAAACTCGTCATCGTCAAGCAGGTCACCGTCGAACATGAATCAGGCCAATGCGTTGGATTGAAGGTCTCACTCGTTACTGACGCTCTGCGCCACGAAATGATAATTGAATTTGTGGGTTGTAAAGACGCCGAGCATCCAGAAGGTGCGTTCCCACACGGAGCATGGGACTCAGCAAAAGCTGTCCAGAACTAAAACATCCACTGCAGGATTGGCTGGCAGGCCATCCCGCAGTGGATGATGAAGTCACGATCCGGGTGAATCAATTGATAACCGACTCGATCAGCCGCTTACATGCCTTCAGCAAGTGCTTCCAGATGGCGGCTGAAGTGGTCGGCCAGAACTTCAGTGTAGGTATCCGGGTGTGATTCCAGAACCGACCGAACGGCTGGTCCGAGTTCCGGATCAGTCAAAGTTGAACCGAAAGTACAATGCAGGATTTGTCGGCCAGGTTCGGTGAATCCAAGTCCCTTCGGCACGTCTGACCAGCATTCGAGGTAGACCTGTTCGAGCTTTTTCGCGTCGAGGTCGTCTCCTGGAACCACTGCTTGGTTAGTTGCTGAAACATGGTACGTGGCTTTGTCGACGGGGTAACGTTCCCGACCAAACTGAATAATACGACGGAACAACGCTTCGTCGTGACGGGCGACGACTCGCAGTGCTTCGAGGTAGCTTGTGCCGGCAGTCTTCACGTGAAAGCGGCCTTTAGTCGCGCGAGCCAGTGCCGGGTACATCGAAACCTTGTCCGAACCGGAGTGCAGACTCAGCTTGTATGGGCCGAGCAGTTCGGCGATTGCTGCGTGATCGTTCAGCGATGCTTCCAGTGCTCCAACGTCGCCTTTGTAGTCCACCCCTTTTTCCAGTTCACCGATGAACCGCGGAGCCAGACTGACAAGTTTCATTCCGCCAGCGATGCACTGATCGGCGATGATGTAATGTTCGGCCAGCGTTGTTGGCTGGTCGGTTTCGTCGACAGAGAGTTCGACTTCGTAGTCCGTACCAGCCGACTCGTTCACGCTCTTAATGTGGTCACCCAGTAAAAGGGCTCGCGAAATTGCCGGACCGTACTTCACTGCCGCTCGCATGCAGGCTTCTTCGGTCAACTCGATCGTCGCTCCCGTTGAAAGATCGACCGACTTGCCGAGGTAGGTGTCGTACCAGGGTGCGGCACCTTTAGCAGAACCGAACTTTTCACGAAGAGTGGACTCGTCGTAATCGTCAGCCTTCTGGTCGACGTCGTCGGACGGGTCGATCGTGAAGAAGGTAAAACCAACGGCCTGAGTGACGTTAACGTCGTCCGGAGTTTTAAGGTGGTCAGCGTCAGCTCCGATGCGGCCGGTCCACCCAGCTTCGCGAGCGCCGTTCATCGCATCGTCCATGACCTGCTGAGCGGTACGCTGCGTACGGGTCATTTCTCGGATGGACTGCTGAGGAAAGATCGGCTCGATGCCGTTTGCTGATCGTTTCATGGACTCAACATGGCCGGGAGTCGCCAGCCCGATGCGGTCTCCGAAGCCGAAGCTTGGGGCGAGACCAAGAGGAACGCATTTCGAAAGAGTGTCTGCACTCATCGCTAATTGTCTTTCTGTTGTTCCGGTGTTGTGGCCGGTCCTTTGACCGGATTACCGGCTGGCAGTTGATCTGCGTTGGTGAAAATCGGCGAACGGTCGCTCGACTATTTGAGATACTTGTTGAAAGCTTCGATCGTTTTCTCGGCGGCGGTCTCTGAGTCCGGAATCGGAAACGCTTCTGCAGAAGCGTAGCCGTCGTAGTTCGTTTCTTTCAAAGCGGCAGCGATCGGTGCGTAATCCATGTGGCCAAGGCCGGTCGCCTGACGATTCGAATCCACAAAGTGAACATGGCCGATGTAGCCTTCGCCGGTTCGCAATGCGTCGGCGAGGTTGGCTTCTTCGATGTTCATGTGGAAGAGGTCGGCCAGAAGTTTGACGTTGTCGGTCGACAGCGTTTTCATGAAGGCAACGCCGTCGGCGATGGTCTTAATGAGGTTGGTTTCGTAGCGGTTGAGCGGTTCGTAAATCAGAGTGACGCCGTGCTTCGCGGCGTACGGGCCGAGTTCGTCCAACGCTTCCCGCAGTAAAGCCAACGCTCCGTCGAGATCCAGATCGCCACCCCACTTGCCCTGCATCGAGCCGATGATCGCCGGTGCTCCGAGAGGTCCGCCGAAATCGATGATCGATCGAATAAAGGATTTCGCTTCTTCACGTTTAGCAGGATCCGGATCGGTCAGACACAAGCCGTGTTTGACCATGCCGGCTCCGGTGCCGACGGCAGCCACTTGGAGATTGTGCCTTTCCAATAGAACATTCAGTTCGTCAGGATCAACGGCGTCGGGCGACGGAGCAAAAATCTCAATCGCGTCGAAACCCAGTGCGGCTGCCTTTTCACAGGCATCAGCAAGGCCATCCCAGTATACAAACGGTCCGCCGCGAGCTTCTTCGACAAGGCTGACCGTAATTGCTGATTTGATCATCTCGGATAATTCCTGACTTCCGGTTTGAAAAGCGGCTATATGAAGATTGCAAATTCCTGGAACGCCATCGTGCTGAAGTTGTGATTGCGCGACCGGAAAAACGATCTGCATGCAATTACCAGGCAACCTTACTTGGTTACACGAGGTTTCTTGAGAATCCCTCGTTTTACCGGTTTAAGATTGCGGAATTGTTGCCAAAACGCCCGCAACTTGCATCCGTGTCCATTCTCGGCCCGCAAGCGGGCAAGTCGTGGCTTAGGGCTGCGACTGTGAGACAGTCACGATCTGCAATCCAGAACGCAGTCCTCGCTGCCCGGGCCGCACCGACTATAAGTTTAGATCGCATTTTAAACGCATTATATACCGGGATCACAGATAGTCGTGAACGAGAACATGGTCTGAATGTTACGCGAGTAAACAAGTGCCAATGCGCATCATCGATTCAGCATCAGACCAATGAGGCTTTTTTCGGGAGATTCCACGATTTCGAATCAGTCCGTGCCTTGGCTCGTGAACTTATCCAGCCAGGCTATTGTTGACTCGGGCAACTCGTCGGTTGAGTCCTCGCATCCAAAGCAGCCAGCCCAGTTTGAATCTGTAAGACCAACGTATCGACGGAACCCCCTGGAACGTCAAATACGGCATCCACATTTATCGATCAACCACCCACTGTACTCCTCTGATTGAGCCCGCATGCGGGCAAGCAGATCAGCGGAGTCTCCGATGCCAGCAGGACTTGGAAGTTGGATTCCGAAAGCCCCGGGAAATCACCAGGAGCAATCTGCCTTATCGATCATCGGGGCAAAAAGTTTCGAAAGTGGAATCGGATCAGAAATGATTCCAAACATTTGACCTCGCCGACTGGCTCCGATGGCCATTCGAATCAGATCGTTAATCGCGAGCGGTGCGGGGTTGCAGGATTTCACTGATGACAAAGCCAGTTCGTACGATTTCACGTTCGGTCAGCAGACCTTTCAGGTTTGTTGACATGCCTGCGTCGACGTTCCAGCGACCTAGAATTTTAAACATCTCCTCGAAGCGAGGCACGTCGAGACCGAACTGCATTTTCAGGTCGGAGGCATCGTCTGGGTTTATGTCCTCGAACTGGCTGATCAGTAGAAAGTCGGATTCGTTAGCGAGTCGCAGGTGCAGGTTCCGAAGTTCGCCCGGCAGAAATGCGTCAACCTTGATTCGAGTCGTCTTCGGACCGGTGATCAATCCGTGAGTGATGACGGTAGGCTCGTCCTCAGCGATGCGGGCAGCGGTTTCGCAGACGGCGTAGATGATGCTTTCATCGATCAGGGTCGCTTCGAAGTCGCGTTTCGAAGAATGTTTCTGCCAGCAATCGGACAGCAGGTCGAGTTGCACATGCGGGGCGACTCCGCGCAGAAACGGAACTTCGGTCAGATAGCCGAATTCTCCGTTGGTATCGTTGAGCTGCCGCGACAGAACGATCCGCTCAAGCGTCTCCTGGAAAGAGATGCGGAAGGCGAGGTAGATCTGGTCGGAACCTGGTAGATAGTCGTCATCGATTCTGAGCATAGCGCGAATATGCTGTGCAACGTGTTGACGAAACTCAACCTGTTTTGGCGAACCCGTCGAAGTTTTCGGCATGATTGGCGAAATCGCCCGAAACGGTTGCTCAGTTCGCAGGCACACGTTTTTAGTCAACTGCGAACATGTATGCCAGGCAAGATTTGGCTGACGCCATTTCGACCGAACGGATCACAAGCAATTTCAGGTCGTTACCGTCTTGGCAGGAAATACCGACTCTGTCGTGTAAACGATCGTTCAGATTTAGCTCGAAGCGTGGTGCCGACTCATGCGAGTTTGTCAGTTTTGCAAGAATTGGGGGGACCGTCGGGCATTTGAAAACGATTTCTGAAGGGCAAAAATCAATGCGGCGATGTCGCTCGACACCTATCGGCATTGCGCCTTCCAGCGTAGCCAGTGATCGGCAAGGACGATCGCAACCATCGCTTCGGCCATCGGAATGAATCGCGGTAGCAGGCAGGGATCATGACGGCCTTTTGTCTGAATCGTGGTTGTTTCCGCAGCAGAATTAACTGTGCGTTGTTCGATCGGCAGGCTGCTGGTCGGCTTGACGGCAGCCCGCAGTACGATTGGCTGCCCCGTCGTGATGCCACCAAGGATTCCACCGTGACGATTTGATTCAGTCGAGATCCCCGGCCGCTTGGATTGGACATTTTTTATGGCCGTTTCGGTGCCGGCAGCCGAGCCACCAGCGGGCACGAAAATGTCGTTGTGCTCACTGCCACGCATCGTTGTGCAGCCGAAGCCGATTCCGTACTCGACTCCCAGAACCGCCGGCAGAGTGAACAATGCTTTGCCAAGCTCCGCTTTGATCTTGTCAAACACCGGCTCGCCCAGCCCGGCTGGAATTCCCGTGGCGACGATCTCGGCGGCGCCGCCGATGGAATCTCCTTCGCGACGAACTTCGTCGATCAGTTCGATCATTTTTGCGGCGGCATTGACGTCCGGGCAGCGGACGATGTTCGGGTCGCCATTTGGTAGTTTTTCAATCTGGTCGAGAGTCACCGCTGCCGGGTTGGCAATGTCAGCTTTGATCGAACCGACCTGGACGACATAAGAAAGGACCTGTCCACCGAACGCTTCAGCAATGATCTTTTTTGCGACGACTCCGGCGGCAACTCGGACACTGGTTTCGCGGGCGCTGGAGCGTCCGCCGCCACGATAATCTCGCAGTCCATACTTGGCGTCGAAGCCGAAATCAGCATGTCCGGGACGATACTTCTGAGCAATGTCGCCGTAGTCGCGGCTGCGTTGGTCTTGATTTCGAATCAGGATGGCGAGACTTGTTCCCGTCGTTTGTCCTTCGAAAACTCCGGACAGGATCTCAGGAGTGTCGGACTCATTTCGTTGAGTGACGATCTTGCTCTGTCCCGGTCGGCGACGGCTGAGGTCCAGCTCGAAATCGGCTTCGGTCAGGGGAATTCCGGGTGGAACTCCGTCAATGATGACGACGTTACCGGGACCGTGACTCTCGCCCGCGGTCGTGATTCGAAACAATTGTCCAAAGGTGTTGCCTGCCATATCGACGATTATAGCTCGACGATCGTTGTTGTCCTACCGGAGCAAAGCACGAATCCTGTTGAATTTTTCCGCACCTTGAATTCAGGCGAGTTGACTACCAGAATGCCCGCCGATTTCTGGAGCAACGAAAATTACGTGGCACGTGTATAAAATCCGCTTTCCAATAGTGGCTTCGTGCACCGTGCGGAAAGCCCGCCGATGGGCTGACGCGACGGCGTCGCGTGCCACAGAAAATGAGATTTGCAGAACGAGGAGTGCGGACGCAGGTGACTCAACAGGAACAGCCGATTGATTTCAAAGAGCCTCTGCCGGAAGGCGTGCAGGATCTGCGACCGTGGTTTATCGCCGTTTATGATCTTCCCGAACGGATCGACTGGTCGACGTTCTGGGGCAACGACAATCGCATCGAACTGGACGTCGGGTGTGGGCGAGGCCTGTTTCTACACAATGCGAGCGTCCAGAATCCTGATACCAATTATCTTGGCCTGGAACTCGACTTTAAGGAAGGCCGTCGATCGGCCAAACGTGCCTGGAAACGGCAGGCTCCCAACGCTCGAGTCATCGGTGGTGACGCGACGACTTCTCTGCGGAAGCATATCGAGCCGCACTCGGTCGACGCCGTCCACGTTTATTTTCCGGATCCCTGGTGGCGGAGGAAGCATCGCCGGAGACGTATTTTTACGGATGAATTTGTCGGTTTGTGTTCTCGAGTCCTCAAACCGGGCGGAATGCTGCATTCCTGGACCGACGTGCCGGACTATTTCGACATCATCCAGGCTCTGATGGACCATCACGACGATTTCGAAACACAACCCGCCCCCGATGAGCGACCTTCAGAACACGACATGGACTATCAGACGAGCTTCGAGAGGAAGAAACGCAAGGGAGGCTTCCCGATTTTCCGTGGTCTCTGGAAGCGAATCGACGGAAACATGTCCGACGATTGATCTAATTCATTCGGCGGCGTAACTCTGTTTCGCGCGATAGAGGAAAGAATCAGAACTGAGCAGTGAAACGACGAGTGTCTTCATACTCCCGTTGCTGTCGACGTAGGCCTTGTGGGCATCCTGCAGAGTCATCGCATCGCCGAGAGTTTCGTTGCGGCCCATGAAGAAGCGGAAGACGTGGCGGACGAAGACCTGTTCTATGTGCTCGGACTTCGCCAGCTTTTGGATCATTTCAAACGGAGAGTCGACTTCTCCATCGAGCTCCGGAACTCCGCTATTGAGGACTGCGCCGGTGGTTATCACAGCCCCGTCGAGTTCGTCGAACCGAAAACGGCCATAGTGATCGAAGCGTTCGAAGGGCAGGCCGAGGGGATTCATTTTCGCGTGGCATTTGTAGCATTGGTCGGCTTCGGTCACGTGCAGGCGTTTGCGGAGCGTCCATGTCGGCTCGTCGGGCAATTTGGCATCGACCGTGATTGGAACGTCCGGGACGTTTCCGCCGAGCAGTTTCTTGCGAATCCAGAGGCCTCGGCGGATTGGATCGTTGTCGAAATTTCCGGAGTGAGCGACCAGCCACGCAGGGTGAGTCAGCACGCCCATACGCTGGTCCTTTGGGAAACGAACTGGACGGGTCGTCTTCTTGAAGTCCGGTGGCAGGTTGAACGACAGCTGGTTGCCGCGTTCCTTGTGGCTGTAGAAAAGCACGTACATCTGGCTGGTCGTCAGCAATGTTCGGAGGACCTGCTCGTCCGCGTGCAGCACGTTCTCGATGAGTACATCAAGATCATGGACAAGACCAGGTGCCCAGTGCTGGTGCTTCGGAATCTTGTCCTTGAATATGTCGTTCGCTTTCTCGTAGTCGAAGTACTCCTGGAAGAACTGCAGGAGGCGGTCCGGGACGTAGCGATTTTCTGCCAGCAGTATTGTCGCCTGCTGGCGAAGTGTGTCGCGGACTGGCGCGTCGGATGAAGAGAAGGTTACGAGCAGGTCTTTCTCAGGCGGGCGATCCGTCAGTGCGTACGCCAGTGCATCAGCGAGTTCACGATTCGAAAGCTGAACGTAAGCCGGGTCTCTGACCCGGCCATTTTCCGACTCGGACGAATTGTCCGGGTCGGAGTCCCAACCTGCGCCTTCAAACCGAAAGATAGTTTCCGGCGTCAGCAGGACAGCCGCACAGGCTGCCTGCAGGCCAAACGGTTCTCCCAGTTCGGCGTCAATTCGTTTCAACAGATTCATTAATCGTGTCAGTTCGGCGTCTGATGGATTCCGGCGCAGAACATTCTGAAACTGGCGAACAAGGAGTTGCTGTACTGCCTCTTCACGCGTGGCTCCACGTTTTATTGCCGCTTCAATCGCAGCCCTGGCGCGACCATCTTTTGTCTGATTCTCTGCCGCGATCATGGCGAGTTCCGTTAACTGCTCCGTCATGATCGAATTCAGCAGATACTTGCCCTTGAAATCCGTGAAGTTGCCGTGAGGTTTGTCGAAGTCGAACGGATTCGTTGGCAGATTGAAGCGTGCGGCGGCGTTCAGTTTGCTGCGGAGCGTTTCAGGACTCACTCGCCAGATTCGTGCGGCTACGTCGATTCGGCGGAGTCGTTCTTCCGAAGAGAACAGCAGGTCATGCGGGACAAGATTGCCGAATCCTTCCGCATGTGATTTGTCTTCGAACTGGATGTCCTGGTGATTCAGATTTGTGGCAATCCAGTTCTGAACGGCTCGCGATTCTACTTTCGTTGGGAACGTATCAGCAGTCGCAAGTGGCATCGCCCGGAATGCAAGCGTTTCCAGTACGCGAGCCCAGACACCGGCTTCTTTGCGATTGTTGAACTGACGGCCGAGGTCATCGAGCCGAATGTCGCCTTCTGCGTGGCCCTCGCTGTGGCAGTCGATGCAGTACGACTTAAGAAACGGTCTCACCGTCATATCGAATTGCTTGTCGTCGGTCCGCGCCGCTCGTGTCAGTAGCGACAATGCAACGAGGATGCTGCAGGTTGTAACTCCGCCCAGACGAATGCACCTGGAGTTAGAGCGGCGTCCGGCTCTGCGAATCCGAATTCTCATTTGTTCCTCCGAGTAGCCGCTTCTTCGGCTTTCTTCGCAGCGACCACTTCGGCGTAGCTTCTAGCGATCCGTTTTCCTTGTCGAAGAACCAGCCGAGCACCGGAGTAGGGCTGATTTTCGTCGCCGTTGTGTGCGGTTCGGTAAGCGACGTGGAGATTCTCAAGTGGCGTACACCATGCTCCACCCCGCAGGACGAGCGTGCGTCGGTCGCGTGACGTCTTAAGCGAATAATCCACACCGCCTGTCAACTTTTCAGAGTAATAGCCGGCACAAAACTCACTGGCGTTGCCGAACATGTCATGGATTCCCCAGACATTGGGGAGATACCGGCCAATCTCCGCAAACCCATGCGCAGTTCCGTCATCAATCTCACGGTGAGCGAAGACGAAATGCACTTCCTCGCGAGCGTTGTAAAGGCTGCGATCTGCGAAATTGGCGAACAGTCCAAGCTGATCGATCGGCGCCGGAAGCCCCTTTGTGGAACCTGCCCGGGCCGCGTATTCCCACTCGGCTTCGGAAGGCAGATCGTAGGTCCAGTCGTCCGGAGCCTCTTTTTCGTTCAGCCAGTTGAGTACACCGTCAACATTGCATGCTGCTGGCAGCATCGGCTGTCGCCCCCATGTAAACGAGCCGCCAACTTCCAGTCGGCTTAATTCGTACTTGCCGATCCAGAATCCTCTTTCAATTACCACAGGAACGGGTTGAGCATCATAAAACTGTGCATCGCCCATCACGTATTTGCCGGGCGGACACCAGACGAAGCTCATTCCATCGGGGGCGAGCCATTCATCGCCCGCTGTTCCGCCCTTGATCAATCGTTCTGGACGTGAAACGGGTTTCGCAGCATCCCCACGCAGAATCACGGGCTTATCCGTCTCACCGGACACGAGCGCCGACTTCACAAAAACGTCGCGGAGACTGGATTCAGGACGCTTCATCCACGTGATCAGACCGTCCGCAAGGGCATCCTGCTCTTCTGCTGATCTGTTAACGACGACCAGGCCACCCTTATGATATCGCCCGATGATTCGACGGAATGCCTCATACAGCGACTTACGAGACTCGTCATCCTGGTTCTGTAGATCGAAGAGGATGACGTTGTGACGCGCGATGTTTCTGTTCTGCAGATGCTGGAGAACTTCCTGAGAGACCAGGCTCTCACCGGACAGATTCCACTTTCCGTCAATGTTGCTTACGGTGCCGTGGTAATAGATCAGATTGAAGCCATGGTGCGGAATTCCGGGAAGTGAGTCGGTGATCGTCCCTGTCGCGATCGAGAATCCGTGGGCCTTCAAAGTTGCGGTAAGCTCCGCGTTTTCATTTCCAATCAGAAGAGCACGACGATGCTCAGTCGTTTCAGCGGCATGAGCAGAACCGGCGAGGCAAATTACAAAGACGCTTAATCCCCGCGCAAAGGTGAAGTGACGCAAAGAATTTCTGCCGATGCGTTTCATGTGAACTCTCCCTCCGCGACTTGCGTCTGTGCGCGAGACATTAAGCAAGAATCTCTCGGCATGGACCTGTCTGCATGGCGACCTCATCAAGGTCCGGATCAAGCCGCCCGAACGTATTCTGCTTCGCCCCGACCGCATTCAGTAGCGTCGTGTAGAACGATCCGACGGTGCGGTGACCGGGCTTCCCGTAGCCAGGATAGTTGATGTACCGGCCGCCGAGCTTCAGGCGTCCGCCCAGATCGCCGACGAGCAACAGTGGCCATTCCATCGCGGTCGAATGATGCGTGTCCGGAGCATCGCTCATGTAGACGATAAGAGTGTTATCCATCATCGTGCCTTCGCCTTCGGGCATCGACTCCAGGCGATCGACCATCGTTGCGATCTGTCTCATAAGGAAGCTGCGGGACTGTTCATAGAGTGGTATGCCTCGGGCATCCCGTGCGCTGCCGCCCATATGCCCGAAGCCGTGATTCGACTCTTCCAGACCAATACCGAGATAAGGCTGCGCGTTGATCTCGCCAGCTGCACAGGTGATGGTCGCCACATTACTGAGTCCACCGATTAACGCCGACGACGCGATCTCAAATTGAGCTTCCATTCGTTTTGTGGCGACCGACGAGGTAAAGCGGTCATCTGGTTTCGGTGCAGCCCGAGTCAGTTGGTCTTCCGCGCTCAGCAACTTGTACTGACGACGCGCCAGTGAGTCGTACGAATCGAGATACGCTTCCAGTTCAATTCCTCCCAACGGCCCGAGCTGTTTCTGCGTCCGCTTCACGTCGTCGATCATGTAGTCGAGCAGGTTGCGTTTCAGGTGGAAGCGCTTCTTTAAATCTCCACTGGCAGCCACGCTGAAGTAGGCGTTGTAGGCTTTCTCGGGATTCAGCGCGATCGCCAGTGGCTTGTGGGCAGCACGTCCGGAGAATCCCAGCGTCGCGGTCTGATTCTCGTTCGCAGACATGCCAACACCGATCCACGGCAGAATCCCGGTGACTGCCTGGCCAAGCTGATAGTCGATGGTCACACCAAGAGGGTCCTGATTATTCGCTCCGGAAAGTCGGAACTGTCCCAGAGCCCCACTCCATGTCGAGTGCCCGCCGCCCGTGCATTTCCCGGACAACCCCTGCAGCACGGTCACCCGATTCTTGTGCTTCTCCAGCGGCGTGAAGCCATTTGGCAATGTGTGTTTGGTCAGATCGAACGTCTCGAACTTCTCGCGATCGGCGTACTTCTGGAACGGTATCGATTCAGGACACGCCTGGATTGCATCGAACCCGTTGCTCTGCAGAACGAAGACGAAGCGAGGCGGTGTCTGCTCGCCGTTCTCGCTGGCCAGCACGCGTTGAATCATGGGATTTAACAGCGTGGCTCCGGCGCCGAGTGTCAGCCCTTTGAGTGCCTGTCTGCGTGTGACCATGTCTTTTTCCTGTAGGTTGAGACTACGGTTTACGAGCGAATGCTTCCGGGAACTGAGACTCAACCAGAACTCGAATCTGATCAACGCCATCCTCAATATCAAATGTTAACGTGAATTGTACGACGATCGGAACTGAGTGTGACTTGGTCGTTTTTATACAATCCACGATTCACGAGACCGACAAAGTCCGCATCCGGGTGAGCGAGTTGCGGATCGTGTTCAGTGAGAAGATCTTTCTGGGCAATGATACCAATGACCGGTCGATCGAATCGGATTTCTGTTGTAAATAGCCTGTCCTTCGATGTTGGTGAGGGGCGACTAGGGTTGTACTGCAGCAGATAGCTGTCCACGACAGCCGACTGTCAATTGAACACCACCAAATTCGCTGAGCACGCTGGTGTTGTTTCCGAACGAATCCGTTTCGATGTCGAACTGCCACAGCGAGTGGCTCTTCGAAACTGAAAACCTGCTACTCAGGAATTGTGCAACTCATCACGTGTCTGGATATGGGGACATTTGATCGTATGGAAAGACAGCAATCAGAGCAAAATCGAGCCTTGACCTGATGAACATGAATCTTCGGCAATCTGACGCAAACCTTTGCCAGTAAATCGGAAACGCTGAAGCCGGTCGCTGGAATTCACGATGAGATGGTGTCTATACTCCCGCCGCTTTCCCTGCAGATGGCTGGGAATCGGCACGGATTTACTGCCTCGGGACTGGCTCTGGAAACTCCGCCGTCGCCTTTGTTCGGGCAGATTTGAACATAAACCTCATAATAGAAGCATGGTGGAGCGATGCCAAAGCAAAAGACACACAAGGGAATCAAGAAACGCTTCAAGATCACAGCTTCCGGGCTGTCGACCAAGCGAAGCGCGAATCGAGGCCATATCCTCAGCAAGAAGAACGGCAAGCGGAAGCGAATGCTCCGCAGAGGCAGCCTGATCAGCGGAGCAGAGGCAAAGCACATAATTAATGCTTTGCGACCGTGCTCCTAAGCCGCCACCCGTTCCAAACCTTGAATTAACACATCTGCTGAGGACATAAGACAATGAGAGTTCGATACGGAAAAGCACGACACCGCGCGAAGAAGAGACTGTTTAAGGAAGCCAAAGGTCGACGAGGTGGTCGTGGCAAGCTTCTGCGAACCGTCAAAGAAACAACCATTCGTGCCCGAGTATTCGCTTATCGCGATCGTCGTGTCCGGAAACGAGATTTCCGCCGCCTTTGGATCACTCGTCTGAGTGCCGCATGCCGTCAACATGGACTGTCCTACTCGGCATTTATCCATGGGTTGAAAGTGGCTCAGATCGATCTGAACCGAAAGACGCTCAGCGAACTGGCGATTAACGAACCTTCGGTTTTCGAAGAGATCGTCGCGTCAGCCAAAGAGGCGGCTGCCAACGCTTAATTAGATGGCACGCCACGCTGAAGAATCACTGACGAAACCTGCCCACCTGGACGATGTCCACGGTGGGCAGTTTTGTAGACAGGCAAAGTTGGGCCATCGGCTCCGAGGAAACGAACAATGGACCACATCACCGCGTTTCAGGAATATGAACAGTCGGCTCTGGAAGCAATCGTCGCGGCCGCAGATGCGGCCGCGCTGGAAAACGTCCGCATCGAGTTTCTAGGTAAGAAGAAGGGCCGGCTGAAAGACCTGCAGGCCGTTGTCGGAAAAGTTTCCGCCGAAGAACGCCCCGTCGTCGGGAAGGCGTTCAACGAAGTCAAAATGCGAGTCTCGACAGCGTTCGACGCTCGCAAGAAAGAAGTTGAACGACCAAAGACGGCGTTGTCGTCACTCGACATTACGCTGCCTGGAACTCCGGTCAAACTGGGTAAGCGACACCCACTGACTCAGACAATGGAAGACTTCAAAGACATCATCGGTCGATTCGGTTTCACTGTGGCGGACGGCCCCGAAATCGAAGACGAGTATCATAACTTCAACGCGCTGAACATTCCCGACGATCATCCTGCACGAGATCCTCTCGACAACTTTTACCTGTCGGCAGCGTCGTACGCGACAGGCGGTTTGCCGGATAATCCTCGGCTACTGCGAAGCCAGACGTCGACCGTGCAGATTCGCATGATGGAAAAGGAGAAGCCACCGATTCGAATCGTCTCACTCGGCCGCGTTTACCGACCGGACACGATCGACGCGACGCACTCGTGCATGTTCCATCAGATGGAAGGCCTGATGGTCGGCGACGATGTCACGATGGCTCAGTTGAAAACCGTCCTGCAACTCTTTGCCACGACGTACCTTGGCCAGGACGTGCAGATCAGGTTCCGACCTTCGTTCTTCCCCTTTACCGAACCGTCCGTGGAAGTCGACATGGGCTGGGGTGACGACTGGCTCGAAATCGGCGGAGCGGGAATGATTGACCCGAACGTCCTTAAAGCCGTCGGCTACAACCCGGACGAAGTCAGCGGTTTTGCCTTCGGTCTGGGCATCGAACGTTTCTGCATGCGGCGGCACCAGATCACCGATATCCGTCGCTTCTACGAAAACGACGTCCGTTTCCTCTCGCAGTTCTGATGTGGCTCATTCGTGCCGCAGCGCTTCGATTGGATCCATATGGGCTGCCTGCCGTGCTGGGTAGACGCCGAAGATCACTCCGACGCCGAGCGAAATAATCAGTGACAGGATCACCGACCACGGTGCGATGCGCGGCTCAAGTGACTGCACGATCGGTGGCAGCATGTCAGGGGAAGCCATTGTGATTCCTGCGCGTAGCCCTCGAAAAATTGGCCCGACTGAAAGACCGAACAGGACGCCGAGCAGTCCGCCGATTGATGTCAGCACGACGGTCTCGGCAAGGAACTGATTGATTATGTGTTTCCGCGTCGCTCCAAGCGCGCGGCGGACACCGATCTCGCGGGTTCGTTCGGTCACTGTCGCCAGCATGATATTCATGATGCCAATTCCGCCGACGAACAACGAGATCCCCGCAATCACGACCAGCAGCACGTTGAACATGGCTCTAGTTCGCTCGGCCTGTCGCAGCAGTTCGCGAGGAACGACGACCGCGTAGTCTTCTTCGTCGTGAAACTTCTTCAGCAGTGTCTCGATGATCTGAGCTGTTTCGTCGACGTCTTCGATGTTTTCAACTTCGACCGTGATCTGGCTCAGTTCAACTTTTTCTCCAGTGAAATCAAATCCCTGCCCGCCGCCAATGCGTTTCATCACGAGGTCACCGACTCGATGCCGCAGTGTCTCGAGCGAGATGTAGGCATCCAGGTTGTAGTCACGAGAATCGAGGCTTCCGCCGATTGCCGCCGAAGCTGTTCGCGGCTTTGTCTGGCCAATGACCGTATAAAACTCGCTGCCGACCCAGATCGTTCGTCCGATGGGATTCTCGAACGGGAAGAGTCGTTTGGCAGTGTCATCGGCCAGAACGACAACTTTCTTTCCTCGATCGCGTGCCGTGAGCCAGCGCCCGCGTGCAATTTGAAGTCGGTTCAGCTCGAAGTAATCCTCGACACAGCCAACGAGTTTTGCATCGGCCGTTCGGTTGTCGAGTCGTAGTTCAAAACGCAATTCCCGCATCGGAATCGCGCGGCTGATGTTTGGTATGTTCTCGACGATCCGCCGGTAGTCGGCACGGAGTAAGCCATAAGTTTTTACACGATTGCCCGATTCCTGATCGCTGCCCGCGTTTGGCTCTTTTGTCCGGACGATCACATTTCGCGCGCCGAGTTCCAAAATCTGCTGCTGGGCCCGATGGCTGACTCCTTCGCCCATCGCAACCAGCCAGATGACAGTCGTCGTGCCAATGAAGATTCCCAGCGCGGCCAGACCGGCTCGCATCTTCTGCACCATCAAACTTTTGATGCCCAGTTGCACGGTTTGGTAAAGGGAGCCTGTCACTGGTCAGTTTCAATCTGTCGTCGGACGAAGCACGCCCGGTTGGAAGAATCAGTCCTGTTTCTTATCGTTTGACTTCGCCGCAGCTTTCAGAGCTTCGCCGGATTCGGATTCGTCGGCTGGCTCGCTGTCTGCAAGTTCCGGTTCGCTGAAAGCGATTGGGTTGAGGATCACCTCATCCCCTTCGGTCAGTCCCTGCTCAACAACCATGAAGACCCCATTGCTGTCTCCAATCTTGAGCTGCCGCCGCAGCGGGCCATCGGCAGTCTGCACCCAGCAGAAATGATCATCTCCTGATTCGACAATCGCCGCGACGGGGATCGTGAGGACGTCTTCATAGGAAGCGATGGTTACTTTGGTTTCTGCACTCATACCTGGCCTCAAACCGTGTCCGGCAGGAAGCGAAATCATCGTGTCATAGTTGACTTCGTTTGCTGTCCACCAGCCAGCGGGCTTGGTGATGGAAGCCACCGATGAAACCGTTCCTGCAAGTGTCATGTCGGCAAGTTTGACGGAAGATTTCTGTCCGACCTTCACGCGGTCAACGACAGATTCGTTAATACCAACCTTCACCTGCATTTTGGAAAGGTCCGGCATCAATAGCATGACCTGATTTTTGTAGACCCGCGTGCCTTCTTCGATCGGGCCAGACTCCCACGATGCAGCATTCGGGTGAATGACCAGGCCGCCTCGCGGGGCTTTGATCACGCAGTATTGGACTTCATCGAGTGCTCGGTCACGTCGTGATGCGTCAGCCATGGCACGTTCTGCGTTTGCTTTGTGTGTTGCCTTGATGGATTTCAGTTCGCCGCCGAGCGTCTGCGACTGCTCTTTCTTCGTAAACCGTGTCAGTACGTCGAGCTGAGTTCGCTTCAGTTCGACATTCAGCTTCGCCTGCTGGACTGCAAATTCTCTCTCTTCGACTTCCAACTCACTGATGTATTTGCTCCTTGCCATGACTCTGGTATGGCTCAGCCGGTTCCTGGCCGTTTTCAACGTAGCTTCGGCGATCACCAGATTTTTCTCCTGGCTCATGACCTGAGAGATGTAACGTCCCTGCTCATATTCAGAGACTGCCAGAGTTGCCCGCGCGACATTCGCCGCGGTACGATCGGCAGCAGACTGTGACCAATGAGCGTATTTGGTGCGTTCATCGATCTGCTCCTGGAGAAAGAGCGGATCGATTCTGACCAGCTCGTCCCCGGTCTTCACAATGGTGCCACTTTCGACAATCCATAAGACGGCATTTCGGCCACGGACCTGACACTTGATCTCGGTGTTTTCAGAGCTTTCGACCAGGCCCTGACTTGTTACGGTTACAACGAGATCACCGCGAGCGATCGTGTGCGTCATCCGCGGACCGGCACTTTCCGAAGACATCACGCTGGAGATCTTCGCGACCGCGGCCACCACTCCAGCAAGAACGGCCAGAGCAATCACGCCGCTGCTCCACGGAACCGAACTCGCAGCACGACCACGAGCAATCATTTGCTTGTCGTGTGCGAGTTGTTCCGCACCGATTGCTTCTGGAATTGTGTCAGTCGCCATGGTTTAACTTTTACAATTTTCGGTCAGTCGTCGACAGACAATCGGCACCGTCGATCAGTCACTGTCTGGCGGAGCGGGATCAAACTCCGGCTCGTCGCCATCTGGCCTTCTTAGCCCACCACTACTCACGGATTTTGCGGCTTCTGTCTGTGCCTCTTCGACGTTAGCCAGTGGATCGAGAACCACTTCGTCTCCTTCGGTAAGACCGGCCTCAACCTGGATGAACATGTCGCTGGAGTCGCCCAATTTAAGTGGCTGACGAATGGTTTTATCGCCCTGTTTGACCCAGCAAACGTAACCTTTCGCCGTTTCAAGCACGGCGGTCGTTGGAACCAGCAACACGTCTTTGTGCCGAGCCATAACGACTTCAACCTCGACGGTCATGCCGGGCTTCAGGCCTTCAACTTCCGGCAGTTCGACGATCGTGTCGTACTTCACGACGTTGCCCGTCCACCAACCGGCTGGCTTCGTCACCGCAGCCACGTAGGAGATGTCTCCTTCGATGCTTCTACCGGGCATCGTCACCCTGGCCGACAGGCCGGGTTGGATTCGATCGATGATGGACTCGTGAATGCCGACCTTCACCTGCATCTTTGAAAGGTCCGGCATGAGCAACAATATTTGATTTTTGTGGACGGTGGATCCTTCTTCAATTTCGGGAGCGTTCGACCAGTCTTTTCCCGTTGGGTAGATCACCATTCCGCCACGAGCAGCCTTGATGACGCAGTACTGAAGCTCTTCTTTCGCTCGATTGAGCCGCTCGTGATCAGCGTAGGCACGCTCCGTATTGGCCTCGTGTGTTGCCCTGGCAACGTTCAAGGCTCCGTTAAGAGTTGCAAGCTCCTCTTTCTTCGTGAATTTCTCGAGAATGTCGATTCGAGTTTGAGTGAGCTCCATTGAAAGCTCTGCCTGTGCG
This sequence comes from uncultured Planctomyces sp., assembly GCA_937904325.1. Classification (GTDB taxonomy): domain Bacteria; phylum Planctomycetota; class Planctomycetia; order Planctomycetales; family Planctomycetaceae; genus JABMPE01. Next base: position 89,250 of record CALGTK010000376.1, on the reverse strand, counting down.
ACTGCGAACTCTTTCTCCTCGACTTCCAACTCACTCGCATACTCGCTGCGGGCCATCATGCGAGCATGTTTCAATCTGTTCTTTGCACTGAGCACGCTTGATTTGCCGATGGCGAGATTCTTTTGGATCGTTGCCATTTCGGAAATGAATCGACCTTCAAGATACTCGGAAATCGCAATCGTCGCTCGTGCCACGTCCGCTTGCGACCGTGCGACCTGGGAGTCTGCCAGGTGTGCGAATTTGGTTCGTTCGTTGATCTCTTCCTCAATCAGAAGAGTTTCCAGACGCAGCAATTCATCGCCGGCCTCGACAATCGTCCCGCTTTCAATGACCCAGATGATGACGTTGCTGTCACCTCGGACTTTGCATTTGATCTCGGTGTTGTTGGAGCTTTCCAGCGTTCCCTGTTCGGTGACGGAGACGAGTAAGTCGCCACGAGCGATCACATGAGTCGAATCGGGACCGAAACCACGCGACGTTCCACGTTCGGAAAGAATAGCCGCAGCGGCAACTCCAGCCAAAGCAAGAACAGCGATTACAGTCACAACACGTTTCATGATCGCCTTCCGAAGCTGATTCGCAAATGTAGCCGGAGTCGCGAGACTTCGGTTAAGAGTTGAAATTCCAACTGAACTCTTGCGAGTCCGTCTATAAACAGAACTACTCGGATTCTGAAGTTTCTTCCGCTGAGTCTTGCTTTGCCTGTGGCGCCGTTGCGTCGATTGTTGCCAAAGCATCTTTCTCGGCTTCTTTGATAAACGCGGTTGGATTCAGAATAACTTCCTCGCCGTCGTTCAGCCCGGCTTTCACCAGAATGAAAACGTCATTGCTGTCTCCCAGCTCAAGGCGTCGCTTTGAAGTTTTTCCGGCAGTTCGCACCCAGCAGAAGTCACCCTCTTCGGTTTCAACGACGGCCGCGACCGGGACCGTCAAAACGTCATGATGCTCCGCCAGAATTACTTCGACCTCGGCGCTCATGCCTGGCTTCAAGCCTGCGTCGGATGGGAGATCGATGACCGTGTCATACTTGACGACGTTGCCCGTCCACCAGCCGGCGGGTTTCGTGACGGTTGCTACTTTGGAAACTTCTGCGTCGAGTGTGCGATCGGGCAATGTGACGACCGCTTTCAAACCGGCGTGAACACGTTCGACCATCGATTCATGAATGCCGACTTTCACCTGCATCTTCGAAAGGTCCGGCATCAACAACAGAACCTGGTCTTTACGAACCGAAGCGCCCTCGGTGATATCAGGGGTTCTCTTCCACGACGCTGCAGACGGGTAAATAACCAGCCCTCCGGTTTCCGCTTTAATGATGCAGTCTTTGAGTTCCTGCTCTGCTCGGTCACGACGTTTGATTTCCATTCGCAACCCTGCCTGGTCTGCAGCCAGCTTCGATTGAGTTGCGGTCAAGTTGCCATTCAGTGTTTCCAGTTGCATCGCCCTTGTGAACTCTTTCAGAACTTTGATCTCGGTCTCTTTGACTTTCAGCTCAAGTTCTGCCTGTTTAACAGTGAACGCGTTGCCGTCGACCTGCAGTTCAGTCACGTAGCCCTGTCGAAACAGCGATTCAGATCGCTTGTGCATCTTCTGAGCCGTTCGGAGATTTCGTTTGTTGGCTGCGAGATCTTTCTCGAGTTGCTGCAAGTCCGAACGAAACCGACCTTCCTGATAAGCTTCAAGCGTGATCTCGGATCGTGCCACGTTGGCCTTTGTTGTTTCGAGCGTGGCCTGAGCGATGAACGTATTCGTTTTGGTCAGACTGTGTTGCTCGTCGATGACTTTTGTGTCGAGCCGAACCAGAATGTCTCCGGGTTGGACGACCGTTCCTGCCGGGATCACATACGTAACCGTGCTGAAGCCTCTAACCTGGCATTTGATCTCTGTGTTATTCGAACTTTCAAGCGTGCCTTGCTCGGTAACCGTCACAATGAGATTGCCGCGAGAGACTCGGTAGGTCAGCTTTGGCCCGATCTCCTCGGACTGAATGACCGACGGGAGATATGTAGCTCCGACGCTAATAACGGTGAGCATGCACAGAATGAGATAATACTGCGGGCCCCAGCGAGAAGGAGTTGGGCCACCGCCAGATCCCTGACTCAACCCGCTCTCGGATGTGCGATGAGCCGGGGACTGTTGTGGAGATTCCGGTAGCACGTCGTTTGCCATTGTCGTGACCCGCAGAGATCTTGGCAGGGTTCAGAGAAACGTTTGAATCATCTTCGAAGATTGTTTTCTCGTAGCCGAAGTGGGAACACTTCGGGCGTCGGCCCGAACTCTTGCGAGTCCGGCTACACTTCTGACGAGCAACTCCGAATGCTTCTAGAGTATTTGCGGCAGGGCCCGGACGTCAAAAGACAACCAGATATTTCGCGAAATCGTGGACATGATTCCCCTAATTTTGAGGCTTTGTGGCGACCCAGCCTTTTGTTGACGGCCTGTCTTTACTGACTTTCGAACGTTTCCTGCCCTTCGCACTTCGATTGCTCGTTGCGGGCTGCTTGAATTGCTCGGCAGAGGTTGAGGTTGCTCGCTGCAATTTCGGCTCGCGCTTAGTTTGTTGAGTCATGGGTGATTGCCGCGTAGCAGGCCTGCGAATCGTTGCCTGGTTGCTGACTGATTTGGGGAGTTGCTCGGGCTCAGCATACGACGCCCGATGCTTCGCGGAATTCGGTGCGGGAGCTGCCAGTTCAGCGGAAACTTGTCGCACCTCGTTGTCCTGTTGCGGCCTGGCGATCTTACGTATTCCGATGCGATCCAGAACGCTGGCGATCAGCCCAGGAGCCTGAGTCGAGTCAGACGCCGATTCACGCTGCAAAGCCGCTTCGTAAAGAGCCGGAGGAACCATGGGTGGCAACGCTTCAGTGTCTTCATTGTCGAGCGGAACGGAAACTCCCAGGTCGTCGAGTGACGTCTCGACCCAGCGGCCATCCTCGTCGAGCTGCATGACCCCCAGTTCGCGATACAGTCGAAGTTTCGCGGCGTAGTAGTTCAGCCATGCTGCCAGAAATGCGTTTTGAGTATTTTGAAGCGAACTCTGAGCACTCAGCAGGTTAATTGCCGTCGTCGGATTAATTATCGCTCTCGCCCCGGGGGGGAGTTGTGGCGGTGGAGTGTTCAGGTCGAGCTGCGTCTGGTCGACTCGACGGATCGCGATCGAGACCGCAAGTCGTTGAATTTCCAGTTGCCGACGCCGTTGCTCAAGGGTTCGGATCAAAGCGCGAAGCCCTTTCTGTAGTGAGTCGCGGGACTGAATAAATTCCCGACGACTTTGCTGGTAGGTGATCAGCGATGACCGGTAAGCGTTTCGTTCGACGAGTCGTGTGAACGGAGCATCGAATTGCAGCCCCATTCGAAAGTTTCCGTCAGCCGGCCGCAGGCTGACAGGATTATCGCGGGCCGTGTTGATGTCGCCGCTGGCGGTCACCGTCAGGTTGGACTGCAGAGCGTCGGAAGTTACTTGGATTCGACGCCAGCGATCAACAAGCGCCGCACGGCCGTTCATAAAGTCGAGTCGGTTTTCAAGTGCGACTTCGAAAGCAGCTTCTGGCTCAAGATCGATCGAATCGACGGTGATCACTTCCAGTCTTGCCTGAGCCGGCACCAGCGAAAGACGCTCGACAACCTGCAGAAATGCCTGCACCCACGCGACCACTCCACGATTCGTTTCGACTCGAGTTTCATCGGTCAATCCGTCACGCAGCGATTCCAGTTTTTCGACGGTGACGTCGAAACCGACCTCGCCCTTTTCCAGGTCGTCCATTCGTTGATGCAGCCGTTCGCGGTCACGTTGGAAAAGCTCTTTCGCAGCTTCTGTCATCGTTTTTTCACGGACAGGAACGACAGCATCCATCCGGGCGAGATCTTCATGGGCGTTATCAAAAAGTCGCTTCACGAGTTCGATGTAGGCGAAGGCGTCTTCCAGGATCATCTTTGGTTCCTGGTCAACGCGACGAGTCCGATGCTGGATGACGACGCAACCTTCGCTCAGCCTGAGAAGATCGGACAACCATTCGGCATTTCCGCTGACTGTCGTCTCTAGGGATTCGTCCGTTAACCCGTCTGACAGTCGCTCCAACCTGACAGCGGCTGCGACATAAAGTCTGACAAGGCTTTTGGGGCCGTTGGCGATTTTTTCTTTGACCATTTCGACAAGTGCCAGATCGGCGTCGCTGACCGTAGGCTCCGATGGATCATTCATCAACTCGAACGTCTCAAGGTCGGCTGCCAGTTTGTCGACGCGCATTTGCATGAACTCAACGAGTGTCAGGCTGTCTCGGAGTATCTCATCGACAGAATCCACGTCGGCGTTTCCAGGCAGCAGCACAACATCGGCTTGAAGTTCCTCGATGCTTTCAGCCAGGGCCAGCAGTTCGGCGATGTCGCCAACCCGTCTTTGAAATTGGAACAGAGAGTCGAGGATTGGATTGGCGTCGAGCGGTAACAACTGAAACTGAGCGATCAGACTTTCGTCGAGGTCAAGGGAAAGATCCGAAGGCAGGCCGAGCTGACCGGTCTTGTAATTATCAAGGGCGAGTTTCAGTCCGTTTGTCTGATCCAGAAGAGTAGCCCGGGTGACTTCGATGCTCTGCCGAAACTGATCAACCTGGACGATGTCAATCAACTCGTTGTCGTACAACGCGACGAGACGCTCAAGAGTTCGGGTCTGCAGATTGAGATTGTCCTGCGTGTTTCGGATTCGTTGAATCTGCTGAAGCAGGCCGGCGTAGCCATTAACGCCCCCGTTGCCTCCGAATGAAGTTAGATTGGTGCTGGTCTGTCCGCGGCTTGGACCAACCACACCCAGATCGCCGATCGCGATGTTCGTGTAGAAGCCCTGGCGAAACTGACTGTACGCTCGCAGGTTTGCCAGAAGTTTCCGCTCGTCCGCAGTCAGACCTTCGAGTGCGATGTCGCGACCGGCTCCACGAAGCAATGGCTGCGTCACAGCGAAGTTCACCAGCGATTGGGACAGGTTGGTGTCGCCGCCGGAAAACTCAAACACGAATGAATTCGCAAAGCCAACGAGCAATTCGCCCGCAGTCGAGAATCGACGCTCGGCAAACAGTGCCGCAGAGTTGCGGTTCCGACCGAGCCGCCCCGCCGTTAAACGACTGGAGTTGCCTGCCAGTTTTCCGGAGTGATCAAAGTTCAATCCGTATCCACCAAAGAATCGCGTATCCAGATTGAATCGTTCTTCGCTGACATCAAGAGCCGACAAATAAAGCGTCTCCAACTGACGCTGATGATTCGGTGAGTGAACGTAGGCCAGTCGAAGAGCGGAGTTAATATCGAGTTTGACCGATCCGTCTTCCGTAGTCTCAACGTACTCGCCCAGCGCGATCCGCCATTGCGGATTCTCCAGCTCAGAGCGAACACCGTTCTCGTGCCAGTGCTCCCACCCTTCAAGGTCATCCACGACGTGCATGTACTGCTGTGACGTCGGATCGTCCAGGGGCATCGGTGAGTGATCAGGATCGTATGGGTCGAAGTACCGGCTGCGAGGGTCCAGATCGATATCGAACTGAGAAGTCGCCCACCGGGGATCTTCATTCCGTTCGGCGATCGTTGCGTATGCTTCGTGATCTGCCTGAAGTCGGTACTCAGTCTGTGAGCATCCGCAGACGAAAGCCGAGACGCCGGCCAGTAACGAAAAGATCACCCATGTCGGGCATGCACCCAAGCGAACACACATCGCGGAACCCCGGCTCCTCGAATAACGACACGATATTCGAGTCCGGTCGCGCACGGACCGAACCCATCTGGTTCCTCCGGCAGTAGTATCGTCGTGCCGGTCAGGGTGACTTTAACGAAAGCATGCACCGTGATCGTCAGGCAGAATCGACGTGGCTACTTCAGACAGTCAGAGTTCAACGCCTAATGAGAAAAAGGCGGATACTGCTGCCTGGTTTTGCTCAAATGACAACGGGGACTCGCTCAGGTTCCGATAAAGCGTTGGCGAGCGCGGCATAGTCGGGGCGATCCGACGCCCGAGCGTGTTGAAAGCCGCCAAGAATTTGCCCGCAGTGATAGACGTAAACTCCAGGCATTTGAAACCCGTTGCCTCTCAGTCGTCCAACGCCATGCCCATTTATGAACGCGGCCATGAAGCCACGCAACCATACCATCGGTCCAAGCAGTTCAGTAAAGCCGCCCATGTCGAGCCCGAACTGTCGGTAGAGTCGACATTCTGGATCAGAAAACCGGGGCAGGTCGTCCAGGTCGTAGTTGGCAAAGAAGACTTCATCCCGGTCGTTCTCACCCATATGTATCAGGACGATTCCACATCCATCTGACTCGATCTGCTCTCGCTGTTCGGCGATATCGGCCAGTGCTTCGCGGCAGAACGTGCATCCGGCGTGTCTCAGAAAGACGACCAGTTGCGGTTGAGGATCAGCCAGTTCGTCCAGCTTCTCACCGCGATTCGACCGAAGGTCCATCAGCGGTGCATCCGACTCAGGCATGACGTATGCCGAGCCAAGACTTTCATGCTGGCGGATCGCGCCCCACAGAATTCCAGAGAATGGCAGCCACCAGATAAGATCGTTTGTCAGGATCGTCCAACCCATCGACATGGGGAGTTGATCTGAAGAAACGGCAATGAAAAATCCGACTGGACCGAACACCTTGCCAAGCAATCCTGTCAGCGTGATCGGCCAGTGACGAAATGGGTCTCGGGAAGCGATCAGATATCCCAATCCGTAAACGCCAACAATCATTCCGATACACTGCCACAGTTGTGGCACCGTTGGGCGGGGCTCAACTCCGAGCAACTCGAGAGTCGCTATCGGAAACGCGATACAGACGGCACCCCAGACGAGATTATATAGTCCGGCCAACAGTAGAACGATGCCCATCCACCGACGGGGTCGAAGGTCGTTTGTCAAGGTTCAGACTCCCACTTGAAGCTCACGACTGATGAGTTATGAAGAACAGGACGAGAAAACGCTGCAGGATAGATGCCATCTCGGGTGCTTGACACCCACGCACACTGCTGGCTCAGCTTAAATTTTAGTGGATAATCTTTATAGACGCTCTTACATGGGGGCCAAGGTCGATTCGAAGGGTTTCGCGACTTCGCCCAGCTTTTCGATAGCTCTCTGAAACAGTTGTCGTACTCGTTCCTTGCTGAGACCAAGCTGCTCTCCAAGGCAGCTGTAAGTCTTTCCTTTTCCGGTTCCATCGAGTCCGAAACGCCCCCGGATGATAAAGCTTTCCCGCTCGTCCAGCGCCAGGTCGATTTTGGAAATCACGGCCGCGGCTGCTTCTTTAACTTCGTCGTCCGAGATCACGTCAGGATTTGGGGCGACTGTTACTTCATTCATCAGGATTTCCGGCTCGCGGGCAAACTCACGCCCGGAACGCTTCTTCCGTCGGTCAATGAAGCGGTAGAGATGCCGCTGGACCGCGTGGGTCACGTAAGTGCTGAACCGATAACCTCGGGAAAAGTCGAACTTGTCGATCGCGTAGAGAAGAATTCCGTTTCCTTCTGCGAAGAACTCGTCGAACTCTTCGCGTGACATTGCGAGTTTGCCCGCGATCGAGGCGACGAGCCTGAGGTTGGCTTCCGCAAGATCGTCTCGAACAGACTTTACCTCGGCAAGTAGGCGTTCAAGCTCTGCCAGCTTCCTTTTCGATGGCCTCTTCGGATTGATCGAAATCTGAATTGCATTGGCTCGGAACCTCAGGAAGTTAAGTCGCTTGAATAGAAGCTGTTCACCTTCAAAAGTCAGCAGGCGACTGCGCTGCAACGCCGTGAGCAACGAGGACGCGACCGAGTCAGGATCGAGTGCTCCCGCGGCGGTTTCCTCCGTTTTGTATAGATTTACGTCGACGTCCAGCAGGTCATTTTCGGTCGTGGATTCGAAGGATTCATTCGGTATGAACTGGATCGCAGCCAGTGCTGTGTCGCTGGTCTTGCCTCGTGAACTGGGTGATTGCGGAGCTACTTGATTGAGCATTACTTGATTCCTAAAACAGTCGTATCGTTTACTTGGATAGGTTTGATTCTTATAAATGACCGTCCATTATTCGGATGTATAACAGTAAAACAGTCAAAACGTCCACTATTCACCAGGAAATATATAAAATGAGTCACTACGAGTTGAAAACCAGCGTCTGGGTGCCAGTTAATCGTTTAAATGTGTTCGAACTGTTTTCTGATGCATTTAAGCTGGAACCGATGACACCACCTTTTCTCGGATTCGCAGTGGTCACTCCGCCCCCTATCGAAATGAGTGTCGGGCGGCTGATTGACTACAAGCTCCGACTGCACGGATTTCCAATTCGATGGCAAACCCGGATCACGAACTGGGAACCGCCGGCTCGATTTGAGGATTCGCAAGTCCGAGGGCCGTATTCGATGTGGGTGCACACGCACACTTTTACTGAGATTGACGGCGGCACGTTGATGTGCGATGCGGTGCGGTACTCAGCAATCGGCGGAGCTCTGGTGCATCGGCTCTGTGTGAAACGCGATCTGCAACGCATTTTTGAATACAGGCAGAAGAGGCTACCGGACCTGCTTGGAATCGAGTCTTCGGGCTGCCGGTTTGAGCCAATTGAAATCCGCCGCGCTGCCGTCGATTCCTGTGAGGATACGGGGCAGATGGCATGCACGTCGAAATGACGGTTGAAACGATTTGACTTTGCAGTTGTCTCACACGGAAGCAAGCTAAAGCAACATTTCGGCACTGCGAACTGTATTGATAAGGCGATGAGGCGAATCAGTACCTGAATGACTACGCTGTACAGTCGTGTCTCCTGAATCGACAAACCGCGGCGGGTCAATCAGTCGGGACGAACTTCATGACAACTGCCGCGGCAGGTTGATTCCTGAATTACTATTTTTTTAGATCGCTCCTGATTCCTGGCCACATCCATTTTCTAATTCATTTTCAAAGATCTCCAGAACATAACCAGCCTGATTGAGTCAGCATCCCGACGAGTCAGGACTGAATTCCTTGTTGAGCTAATGCAGAAAAACGCATCTCCAAAGCAGGTTGCTCGAGCCATCGGCGTCAGCGAATCAACGTTGAAACGATGGTGCGATGACGGTCTGATCCCAATGACGAAGACGGTGGGTGGCCATCGACGAATCGAAGTCGCCGCAGTTATCAAATTCTTGCGGGAAACGGGCCGTCAGGTTGTCGAGCCGGAATTGCTTAATCTCCCCGTGACCGCAGGGAAAACCGAATGGACCCTTGTACGCGCCGTTGATCGCCTTGTGGCGAGCCTGGTGTCGGGCGAAGAGTCCGTTGTTCGTCAGATCGTTTTTGATCTACTACTGGCAGATCATTCCGTCACTGCAATTTTTGATGATGTACTCGCTCCAGCATTACACCGGATCGGCGAACAGTGGAGTTGTGGAGAAGTTGCCGTTTACCAGGAACGGCGGGCATGCGAAATCTGCATGCGATGTCTTCATGAGCTGAGAGCGTCCACTACAGTAGCTGACGACCAGCCGCTCGCTGTTGGTGCAACGGTTGAAGCAGACATCTACACATTGCCGCTCACCATGTCTGAAGTTGTACTTCGGACCGTCGGCTGGAAGACGACTCTGCTGGGAACTAACTTACCGTTTGACACACTTTGCGAAGCGATTGAAACCGCACGGCCGCGTCTCTTCTGGCTCAGCGTTTCCCACGTTGTCGATGATGCAACCTTCATTAACGGTGTCAATCAATTATTTAGTGTCGCTCATGGCTGCAATGCAGCCATGGCTGTCGGTGGTCGGGCTCTTAGTGAAAATATTCGACGTCAGATCCAATATTCAGTCTTTTGTGAGACGTTCCGAGACTTCGAGCGATTCGCACGATCGCTGAATCCGGTTCCTGGAATTCCAACACCGCCAAGAGCGGAGACTTGAGAATAGACATACTGCGGTATGAAGTTTGTCTGGACACAATGAAAAAGGCGGCGTCGACGTTGTCGACTCCGCCTTGGGATTTAATCCGGTCAAAATGTATTCCGAATTGATTACCGAACGCTGACCATCATTGATCGATAGGCTCCATCCAGTCCCTTTCGAAGAGCCCAGCTTCGCGTCGTCGAACAGGAAGTTGCTTTTGCTTTATTAATTGCCATTGTGAGATGGTGATGAGCTGATTCAGGCAATTGATGTTCTCCACTGAGCAGTCCAGCAACCGATTTCATGTAGAGCGATGCACAGGCGTCAGCATGCCCTGCATTGTAAAGAGCTGTGCCTCGATGAATTGTATGCTCGATCGCCTTCTGAGTGGCGGCCTGCGAGACTTTTTTTGACTTCGGCGGCATGAGCACTCTGTCGATGACGTGAATAACACCATTCGATGCTTCAACGTCGAGAGCAGTCAGTTTCGATTCGTTAATGAAGGCTCCACCCTTCCTTGAACTGATCTGGATTGATTTTCCTCCGAGCGTCATGGCTTCGTCCAGTTTCAAGGCCTGCTCTGAGTAAACTCGCCCTTCTACAACGTGGTAGAGCAGGATTTGTTTGAGCTGATCCAGATTTTCGGGCTTGAGAAGGCTCTCAACGGTTCCGTTTGGCAGACGAGCGAAGGCATCGTCAGATGGTGCAAACACGGTTAATGGCTTGTTACCACTTAACGCCGCTACAAGTTTTGTAGCCTTTGCAGCAGCTAACAGAGTCTTGAATTGACCTGCCTCGTCCGCTGTTGCTGGGATGTTCTTTGAGGATGGAAGAATTACGGAATCGATGACATGAATTATTCCGTTTGAGCATTTAATGTCGACGGTTACTACCTTGGCTCCGTCGACAGTGACAATTCCATTCTTCGCAGCGATGTCTACTCTTTGACCGTTCAAAGTTGTCGCGTTTGAAATTTTAACTACTTGATCAGACGTCACGGCCCCCGCCACGACGTGATACTTCAGAATGTTTCCCAAAGTTCGCTTTGACCCCGGTTCGAGCAGCGATTCAACAGTACCCTCAGGCAGTTTGGAGAACGCGTCGTCGGTGGGGGCAAAGACCGTGAACGGACCTTTCCCTTTCAAAACGCCGATCAGCTCGGCTGCATCGAGGGCGGCTGCCAGAGTTTTGAACGAACCAGCTTTGACCGCTGTGTCGACAATGTCGAATTTCTCACCAGCTTTGAGTACTGGAGAATTCATCAACGTGATGGCAGAAAGAGAAGCAGCGAGTAGATAACGTCGTGTAAGCAGCATAGTGATCCAGCTCCTGGGCTAAGTTGACTGTGCGATTGTTTTACGTCTGATTTTCCAAAAAACTGCCTTGCAAGGTATAAACCTGTTGTAGGAACCTATTTCCTGGCGACGACGGATTTTCTCTTAAAAACTGGATGATCGACTTAGTTGCGACTTTCCACGGTTGGCAAGGACATCTCTCTGGAACGAAGCAGTTTCGGCCCCGCGGTCAATCTGGAAATGTCTGACAGCGCTGGCGTTATGTCGAATCCGTAGCGATACGCCGATCGCCAAAAATTTAAAGCAGGATTGAAGCTCGAAGGATCGCGTGTGATAATCAAAGTCCCACCGGCTTTGCGTCCAGACTTCATCGTTGATGACGTTTCCGCCCTCAGACAGCCCTGCACTCTCAAATTTAGAATCAGCACAGTGTGAGTAACTTCGTGACCAGCCAGATTGTGACTGCTGTCTTGATTGGATTGTCCATCGGGCCAGGCTTGTCGAGCAACATTTCTGCAATGGATCAGGCTGTCTCGGCGGAAGACCGGATATTCTTTGAAAACAAAATCCGCCCGGTCCTGGTTGAGCATTGTTACGAGTGCCACTCCGCTGACTCTGAAGAAGTCGGCGGCAAGCTGTTGCTGGATACTCGTGAAGGAGTCTTGGACGGTGGCGAGTCAGGGCCGGCAATTGCCGTAGGAAAGCCGGATGAAAGCCGCATCATCCAGGCACTGCGTTACGACGGTATCGAAATGCCGCCGGAAAAGCCGTTGCCGAAAACCGTCGTCAATGACTTTGTGAAATGGGTGAGGTTGGGGGCCCCCGATCCGCGAGTTCGTCCCGACGTCGCGCCGACACTCGATACCTCTACATCAGGCGATGAAAAACCTCCACTCTGGTCACTCCGGCCGCGGCGCACATCTGCAATTCCCGAGGTTAGCAACAAAGCCTGGCCGCGCGACTCGCTTGATTCCTTCGTGCTCGCGAGGATCGAAGCGGCAGGAATCAACCCAACGAACGATGCCGAGCCGCGGACACTGATTCGAAGGGTGTACGTTGACCTGCTCGGTCTACCGCCGTTGATGGACGAAGTGGAGACCTTTGTCGAAGAGTATCGAGCCGACCGGCAGACAGCAGTACGGACTCTCGTCGACAATCTGCTTGCCCGGCCGCAGTTCGGCGAACGTTGGGGGCGGCATTGGCTGGACGTCGCTCGTTACGGAGAATCGAACGGCAACGACGGGCTAGGCCGCAATCCAACATTCCCTCACGCCTGGCGGTACCGCGACTATGTCATCGATGCGTTTAATCGAGACGTGCCGTACGACCATTTTCTCACCGAGCAGATTGCTGGTGATCTTTTGCCGAGCGACTCGCCCACCGAACGCGACCGGTATCTTATCGCGACTGGGTTTCTTGCAATGGCATCGAAACCGGCGAAGGCGATGAACACGAATTTCGACATGGACATCGTCGCGGATCAGATCGAAGTTATCGGGACAGGAATCATGGGGATCAGCGTCGCGTGCGCACGGTGTCACGATCACAAGTTCGATCCCATTCCAACTCTCGACTACTACGCGCTTGCTGGCATCTTCACCAGCACTGAGACAATGTGGGGCATAGCGGCTAACGAGAAATTGACGGCTTCACCAACGGATTTGCATGTGCTTGAAGCTGCTCCAAAAGTATTGCCGCCGGAAGGTTTCGTCGAGACGGTGCTGGTTCTCGAATCAAACACGGGGATTCCCAAACCTATTCCTAAATCAAAGTGGCCAGTCGGAACTCCGCTGGCTATCGGGGTCCGCGACAAAGCCAAGCCTGCGGACTGCAGGGTCAACATTAAAGGTGACGCTAAGAAACTGGGTGACGCCGTGCCACGAGGCTTCGTTGCGGCGTGCCACACTGACGCTTCAAAGTCGTTAATAATCGATCCTAAGCAGAGCGGCCGGTTGCAACTCGCACAGTGGCTGACGAGGCCGGACCATCCTCTGACTGCTCGTGTCATGGTGAATCGAATCTGGTTGCACCTGTTTGGTCAGGGCATCGTTCGGACGCCAGACGACTTTGGTGTCTATGGTGAGCGACCGACGCATCCCGAAATGCTCGACCACCTTGCAAACCGATTTGTGGAAGACGGGTGGTCAATCAAGCGACTAATTCGAAGTATCGTCCTTAGCCGGACCTACCAGTTGGGCAGTGATGTAGAAGAATCTCTCGCAAAGGCTGACACTGAGAATCTGCTGCTCGCTCGTCACAGCCTGCGAAGGCTCGATGCCGAATCGTTGAGGGACAGCATGCTTGCGGTAACTGGTCAGTTGAATCGTGAACCGGCAGAAGGTTCGATTGTCAGGCATCGGGATATCCTGGTGAATCTGGCTGGCAACCTGCACGAACCCAGCAATCATCGCAGCGTCTACTTATGCTATTTGAGAAGTTCGATGCCACCGGAACTGGCCGCCTTCGACCTTCCGGACTTCACGACCGTCGTCGGGCAACGCGACGTCAGCACGATCCCCGGTCAGGCTCTGCATTTATTCAATAATCCATTTGTGATTGAGCAGGCGGAACACTTTGCCCAATCGATCATGAAAGGTTCAACTGACGACAATCATCGAGTGCGTTCAGCTTTTAATCGAGCATTGAATCGCGACCCGAGTCAAAATGAAATCGATCAGGCAATTGAACTTCTGCGATCAACGAAAACTGAGCTGAGATCCGATAACAAAGCATGGAATAGTTTGTGTCAGGCGTTGCTTGTCACGAACGAATTTCGCTACATCGATTGATAGACCGAGGTGCGATGGTAGCTTCCTGCGCCCGTCAAGCACTTTCGAATAGACAGTCCTCTGAACGGGATCAGAAGATGAGTTTCTCACGTCGAGCAATGCTTCAGTCAACTTCCTGCGGTTTCGGTGGGCTTGCCCTGAACGCTCTTTGTGGCGAACAGGTTGCGGCAGCATCGGATAGTGGTCTTGAGGCCCAAACGCCGACGCTGGCCGCTCGTGCGAAGCGAGTGATCTTTCTCTGTATGAGCGGAGGCCCGGCTCATCTCGACACATTTGATTGCAAGCCGCAGACGGGAAAGAAGAAGCATCCCGGTTCGGTATTCCAATTTCGTCAGCATGGTGAGAGCGGGCTGAGTATTTCCGAACTACTACCGGATACTGCTAAGTTTGCCGACGATCTGTGTGTGATTAACGGAATGCATGCCGACACCGGAATTCACGCGCAATCATTTCTTCAGCTTCACACCGGAGACCGATTGAGGAAACGGCCGAGTCTTGGGTCGTGGATCAGTTACGGGCTGGGGACTGAGAATCAGAATCTGCCGGGCTTCATCAGTCTAAACACTTCGAAAAGTTCGATTTACTCCAGTGCGTTTCTACCGTCGATTTACAACGGAACTCCGATCGGCGTGAACGGCGAAAGTATGAGCCTCGCGACGGTCAGCAACGTCGGCAGCGATCATCTTCCGTTGTCGGCCAAGCGGCGACAGCTTGACTTCGTACAGATGCTGAACCGCGGTCACCTGAAGCGACGGCCAACTGACCAGAAACTGGAAAGCGTTATTCAGTCGATGGAGTTGGGTTTCCGCATGCAGTCCGTCGCTCCGGACTTGCTTGACATATCGACAGAATCGAAGGCGACCCTGGAAACTTATTGCGTCGGCCAACAGAAAAAAGCAACGGGCACCTGCAAGGTTTCGGACTTCGGCCGACAGTGTTTACTGGCTCGCCGATTTGCCGAAGCCGGAGTTCGATTCATCGAGGTTAGCCACGGCAGTTGGGATCAACACAAAAATCATCGCCGCGATCTGCAAGCAAACTGTCATGTGACGGACGCTCCGATCGCAGCGTTGCTCGGTGATCTCAAACAGCGGGGTTTGCTTGACGATACGCTGGTCGTCTGGGGAGGCGAATTTGGACGCCCGGGGCTGACGCC
The DNA here is from genome assembly GCA_937904325.1 of uncultured Planctomyces sp. Taxonomy (GTDB): domain Bacteria; phylum Planctomycetota; class Planctomycetia; order Planctomycetales; family Planctomycetaceae; genus JABMPE01. Next base: position 74,160 of record CALGTK010000376.1, on the reverse strand, counting down.
GGAAGACGGTAAGAACGAAACGGGTCACAACGCTCGCGGCTTCACTTTCTGGCTGGCTGGCGGCGGAGTGAAACGAGGATATGTTCACGGAAAAACTGACCCGACGGGAGCGAGAGCAGTCGAAGGAAAAGTACACTTTCGAGATCTGCACGCCACGATCCTGCATCTGATGGGACTTCCTCCTAACGATCTCAAATACTGGCACGCAGGCCGCGAACACCGCCTCACTGGCCCCGAGGGCGGTAACGTCGTCCACGATCTCTTCGCTTAGAGAATTGTTTGAAATACCTTCCCGTTTTCTGCGGCATGTGACTCCGTCGGTCCAATCAGCCATGGGCAGACGATACGGAGTGTCGTGCCACTATCGGGGATTTATTTCGTCCTCGTTCCTTCGGGCAGTCGATCCACGTCAAAGATCCTCGATTATTGACTTAGAGTTATCACCTGGATCGAGTTACTACTGGCACGAGTCTGCTAGCTAAGGTGAGCATGCACGCTTAATTTGAGGCCGATAACCGATGAGAATTCTCCGGCTGATTGCCTTGGTTTCTATACCTGTGGTGGCTCAGGCGAAGATGCCCAGCGTGTAGATTGTCTTCCTCACTTCAGCCGATGTTGACGCTCCGTCCGGCGTGGCGAAGTCACTACTCAGGTTGTCGGGTACACCGAAGCAATGCTGGTTACATGTATGAAAGCGTGGGACCACAGCCTGTCAGAGAAAATAGTTTTCTGCGCAATGCGGAGAACTCAGCGAAATCGCATTTCGGCGAAGCGACCGAGACGCTGGCAATGCCGCTATTTACCGATCGGACTCTCAAGGGGATCATGCACGAATTCGGTCACGCATTTGGTTTACCGCACGATAGTCCACAGTTGAAACTCGACCATGTTTATCGGCATAACGATAAAGTTGACCGGCACGCGAAAGACGCGGGTTTTGGTATGGACATCATTCGCCGTCCGGTCCAGCATTTTTTCCTGTCGCGTTTGGCACTTCCGGTGTGCGTCGCCTGAACTTACGTGTGAAAATGATTGCCCCAATGGCGACAGGGCCAGCGGTAAATATCAGAATTCCCCATAATTCAAGCGGTAAGATGTACGTATAGAGCAAGCTTCGGAGATCACTTATTTCAGCAGCGTCAGTAAGGCGACCATCTGGCCAGACGCTCTCGTCATCGTTTGCCTCAGGTGGTGTGATTCCGTTAGGTAACGCCGCCGACCATTTTTGCTTTTCTCCGTACAGAAAAACGCGAACTCTTGTGCCTATGCTGGGAATCGGGCGATGTCCGCTTGGTGAGAAGTACTCCATTGCACGCCGACGGGATTTGACGCGGAAGCACCTGAACTCAATCTCGGTATCCGCAAGTTGACCTTTCTCGACATTCTCAATTGCCAAAGTGACATAAATTCCCCAGTCGTAGTTTCCGAAAGCGTTCTCGAATCGTGAACGTTCCGATTCAATTCGGATTCGTCTTATGCTTCCGACAACGATCAAGTCCGATTTTTGCAATTCACTCAGGCTTAGAGGAGCTTTTTCGGCATTGGCGTGAATTGTACTACAAGACACAGCAGCGAACGTGATGATGGTGAGCGATGTTGATCTCATATGATTGTTTGCCGACATTTTCTGGCATGTCACGGGCTGTTCTCAAGCAACCTCATCACAAGCATTACCGTTAACGTAGCAATTAGCGGGACGCAAAAACTTAACTTTTTTGAGTTGTTTTGTGGACTCAAAGGGGCAAGTAAGAAGTGTAAATTTCTTTCCGTATTTTCCTTACCACAGAGGCGAGTGCTGGGCTGTTGTTCGTGGCTTAGACTGTTGTGATTCGATAGCTTTCAAGGACAAATCGATCCCCTTTCGGAAGGTTGCTATGAGAACTGCATTGCTTATTGCTTTACTGATTGCTCCTGCTGCCGTGCGTGGACAAGGAATCATTGAAATTGGTGCCCGGCGGGAACTGTTTGTTGATGGGCAATTGATTGACAGGCTCGTCGGCGCTCAGCGACGAATGCACCATCCAGTGGCGCGGGAGATTTCGATTGTTCATGACGCTCCGTGGGAAGGGGCGGGCAGTGGATATCACAGCGTCATTCACGACGGCGATGTCTACCGCATGTATCACCGTGGTTCGAAGCTCGGCGTCGAAAACGGTCGACTGAAAACCGGTACGCAGGTTTACTGCTACGCAGAGAGCAAGGACGGCATCCATTGGAAGAAGCCGAACCTCGAACTGTTCGAACATGGCGGCTCTAAAGAAAACAACATTATTTGGACTGGAGTCGGCGTTCATAACTTTGCTCCGTTTCTCGATACTCGTCCAGGGTGTCCGCTGGAATCTCGGTTTAAGGCGTTGGCTGGAACAGCGACGGAAGGCGGGTTGTTCGCGTTTCACTCGCCGGACGGAATTCACTGGTCGTTGATGCGAAAGGAGCCAGTCGTCACCGAGGGAGCTTTTGATTCTCAGAACCTGGCGTTCTGGGATCAGTCTGCCGGTAAGTATCGAGCTTACTTTCGAACGTTTACCGGAGGCATCACGACCGGCAAGGTGTGGAAGCCGGCTGGTTACCGAGCTATCCGGACGGCATCGTCGGCGGACTTTCTGGCGTGGAGTGACGAAGCGGATCTCACGTATGAAGACTCGCCGGTCGAGCATCTTTATACGAACCAGATCGGGCCTTACTTCAGAGCTCCGCATATCCTGATCGGCTTTCCGACACGCTACATCGAACGCGGCTGGTCGCCGTCCATGCGAGCGTTGCCACAACCTGAGCATCGCGAAAAGCGAGCGGCCGCGCACCTTCGATACGGAACATCTCTGACGGAAGGCCTGTTGATGGCCAGTCGAAATGGAGTCCACTTCGAACGGTGGAACGAGGGCTTTCTCAAGCCGGGACCGCAGCGACCTGAGACGTGGCTCTATGGACACAACTACATTGCCTGGCACGCCGTCGAAACGAAGTCGGCGTTGCCGGGGGCTCCGAATGAAATTTCGCTATATGCGTCGGAAGGTTCGTGGACCGGCGACAGTAATGCGATCAGACGTTACTCGCTGAGACTGGACGGCTTTGTTTCTATCAACGCCGGTTGGAAGGGCGGAGAGCTGATCACCAAACCGATCAAGTTCACCGGCGACCGATTGGAAATCAACTTTGCCACGTCAGCGGCGGGCGATATACGAGTCGAGATTCAGAATGCCGATGGCAAACCGTTGCCGGGTTTTACTCTTGTTGATTGTGCCGAAGTTTTCGGCGATGAGATTGATCGTATCGTTGAATGGAAGAACGGATCGGATGTCAGCACCCTGTCCGGCAAGACAGTTCGGCTGAGATTCGTGCTGAAAGACGCTGACCTCTATGCTTTGAAATTTGTTCCGAAAATGTAGAGTCGGCATACCAGTTGGCGACCTCACCGATTCTGGTTGTCGGCAATAGGGAAGGCTGTCTGAATGCCTGAGAATCGTCGTGACTGGATACTTCGCTCTGCGACTCAGTTGGCAGCGGTTGGAGTAACTGCTGGAGTTTCGGCTACCGGTGCTGCTGCTGCTGCACAGGATGCACCCGCTTCGGATGAGCATGGAGCGACGTTACCGCCTGACGGGAAGTCGTGGCGAATTGGCGTGATCTCTGCCAGGCGGGATGGCAAGCCGCAGAATATTAATGGTCACACGTGGCACTTCGCGCAATATCTGCATCCGACGATCGATCTGCCGACGGCACAGAAACATCTTGATCCTGGCAACAAAAAGTACTTCGAAGAGATCGTTCGAAATCCAGCGTGCGATTTCGGAATCCTGCCGTTTCCGGACAGTCGGATCACGCATTATTACGAAGCGGATCCGGAAGTCTCGCAACTATTCGCAGATTCGTTTCCGGGCGTTCAGGTGGCGAAGTCGCTGGAGCAGATGGTCGAAGAGGTTGACGCCGTCTGGTTGGGAGATGCGTCGGGGACTGGCGACGATCATTTCGACCTCGTAGCGCCGGGGCTTGAGAAAGGGCTTCCGACGTTCTGCGACAAGCCGATTGGGAAGACTGTCGCCGGCACACGCAGCATCCTTGAACTCGCGAAGAAGCATGAAGCCCCGCTCATGTCCGGCAGTATCTTCAGCTACGAATGGGGTGTCGAAGAAGTTCGCCGATTGCTGGCGAAAGGGGAACTCGGCGAAATCCAGCACGTCGTCGCCAGCATGATGGGCGGGTATTCGCCGGAAGGCTGGTTTGTTTATGGTCAGCATCCGTGCTGGTCGGTCGTTACGTTGCTGGGGGCGGGAGTTGAGGCTGTCAGTCTGCACGCGCAGGGCAATGCCGCTCATGGAATGGTGGTTTACGGCGATCGGCCAACGGCTGAGATCTGGTACGGTCGTCCCGACCTCCGAGTCGGTAACAAATACAACGAAACCAGCGTGCATTTCCAGAAGGGCGTTTATCGATACTCGCCAGCGATCGAGGGCAACTTCTGGTTTGGTCATCACTATGAAATGTTCAACATGGCGAGAGCGTTTCGCAAGATGATCAGCACTCGAATTGAGCCGACGTCGCACAAGGAAATCCTCGACGTCACCGCGATGATTTACGCCGGAGCGAAATCGCTCACGGAGAGAAGTCGTCTGGTCCAGCTTTCCGAAGTCCTCGCCTGAGCGTTTCTGGCGAGCCGACCGCACCAATTACAGCAGTTCGCGGATTACGCTTCCTCCAGCGACCAGTGGAACGGGTCGACCCGGTGAAGCGAGCAGTTCGCGGCGAGGATCTACGCCGAGCAGATGATAAGCCGTGCACAGGACGTCTTTGGGATTGATGGGACGATTGACGACGTCGCCGGCGATCGCGTCGCTTTCTCCGACTACCTGCCCACATGGAATGCCGGCTCCGGCGAAGAGCTGGCTGTATGCCCGCGACCAGTGTCCCCTGCCTGGGGCTCCGACATTGCTTGGATCGAAACGCGGCGTGCGCCCGTGCTCGCTGAGGCACAGCACAAACGTGTCGTCCAGCAGGCCTCGCTGTTTCAAATCTATCATCAGCGTTGAGAATGCTCGATCAAATCCGGGCAGCAGGAACTCTTTCATGCGCGAATGGTGATCGTAGTGAGTGTCCCAGCTTTCGTCGGTCTGGCCGTATTCGTCCCACACGACTGTCACAAATTTGACATCCGATTCAAGTAGCCTACGCGCCGTCAGGCAGGCCTGGCCGAACAATGTCATGCCATAGTCTTCGCGAAGAGAGACGGGCTCTCGTTCAAGAGCCAGTGCATCTCGCACCTTACTCGTGGCCAGAAAGTCGATCGCCCGTGCTCGCAGATCGGTGTAGCTGGCCACGGTAGGTGAACGGTCCATGAGGGCAGAGTGTCTTTCGAATTCAGACAGCAGTGACCGCCTGCGAGTCAGTGCGTCCTTAGCCAGCGATGACGCGTTCCCCGTGCCGAATGTGAATCGACCTTTCGGAGTGATTGCTCGGAACGGATCACCGAGCGGAGCTTCGCCGTGAAACTCCGTCCACAATGGATCGTGGTTTGTCCCTAGAAAAGCGCCGAAAGTTCCTGACCGTTTGTTTGGCCTTGCGTACAGACTTTGCCGCCACGGCAGCATGACGTTATTAGGAACGCCCGGTTCTTCCGGCCCGAAATGCTCATTTCTCGCAAGATGGTCCACCACACTGCCAATATATGGCCACTGATCGGGGTGTCGCTGCCGTCCTTCGATTTTCTCAGTATCTGCGTTCCCAGTCAGCGTGTACGACGCCGAGTGAATGTTCCAGGGATGAGTCATTGACCGTACCAGAGTGCAGTGATCGACTACGCGAGCGGTTTTCGGCAGGTGTTCGCAAATCTGTACGCCGGGTACGGACGAGTCAATCGCGCTGAAGTCGCCACGAATCTCGGCCGGCGCCTGCGGTTTCGGATCAAACGTGTCGAGCTGACTCCATGCCCCATATATGTAGAGCAGCAGGCACCGTTTCGCTCGACCAAATCCGGGATGTTCCGCCGTTGACGAAATCGGATGGGCCAGTGCCTTCTGCCTTTCGCCAGCCCTGGCCCATCCGCACAAACCAAGAGCTCCCGCCTGCAGCAGACTCCGGCGGCAATACTCGTCATGCTGCGGTCGAGACACTTGCACCTGAGTTGTCGTTGAATGTCGCATCATTAGTCAGGGACACTTTCGTTCAAGGCTGACCGGTAAACGCCAGGCTCTGCATCATCTACTCTGTGCTGATAGTCATGAATTTAGAGGATACCGGGAAATCTGGAAAAGGCGAAGAACGATGGAAGAGATTCGGATTGCCGCGGCGCAGTTTGAGGTCCGGAATGCGGACAAGGAGTACAACCTGGGCGTCATGAGCGGGCTTGTCGAAGAGGCTGTCAAAAAGGGGGCCGACATTATTTCGTTTCCCGAAGTCTGCATCCCGGCTTACTCGTTCATGCGGAAGTCGTCTCGCGAAGAAATCGGCGAGTTGTCGGAATCCGTCCCAGGCGGTGCCAGCGTCAAGCGTCTGATGGAAATATCGGGCGATTTCAGAATTCCGGTTCTGGCGGGGCTTATCGAACGCGAAGGTGACCAGTATTTCAACACCTACGTCTGCGTGGACGGAGACCAGCTTGTTGCGAAGTTCCGCAAGCTGCACGCATTCATCAATCCGCACATTTCATGCGGCAACGAGTATGTTACTTTCCAACTGCGAGGTTGCACGTGCAGCATTCTTATCTGCTATGACAATAATCTCGCGTGCAACGTCCAGGCAGTCGCGCAGCTCGGAGCAGAGGTTGTGTTCATGCCTCACGTGACATGTTGTCTGGACTGGCCGATCCCAGGCTCGGGGGAAGTGTCGCGTGAAGTCTGGGATCGCCGCGCAGAAGACCCGGAATCACTGCGGCAAGAGTTCATGGGGCCGAAGGGCCGCGAGTGGCTGATGAAGTGGTTGCCCGCCCGTGCGTATGACAATGGTGTCTACGCTGTCTTCACAAACCCGGTCGGAGTAGATGACGATCAAATCCGCAACGGCAACTCAATGATTATCGATCCGAATGGCGATGTGATTGCAGAATGCAATGCGCTCGGTAACGGAGTAGTGACTGGGCTGTGCACTCCGGAAAAAATTGCGATGGCGATGGGGCGAAAACATCTTGCGGCGCGGCGGCCAGAGTTGTATCGCGATATCCTTGGCGCTCCCCATGAGAACCCGGTAATTGATCCAAGCTGGAGTCTTAGGAAGTAACGTTCAGCACTTTGCCACTCGTTCTGTTTCTCGTTCGGTATGCGTAGTTTGGTACGTGTGCTTGTTTGAAAGATCGGAAGCGGTTTCTTGATGAGCTTTCCTGAATCGATTACCAGCGGTACAAGAACTGTCGTCGGAATCGCCGATCACTTTGAGCGATTGAAACGTACCGCCACGGATCTTCTGGAGACTGGGGCGGCGACCGAACGAGGCTACTTCACTCCATCTGAAGATGAACGCGTTCGGCAGTTGCTGGTTTCGTACTGGCAGTCGCGAAACGCGTTGACCGAACTTGTCGTGGCACTTCATCAGGAGTCGGCCAGTCGCGATTGCTCGAATACGAATCGTTCGTCGGATGATGATCGAAATGCTGCGTTTCTTGTGGCGTGGACGGGCGTGATGGTACTTGTCGATGCCGCCAGGTTTCTTCGACACAACTGCGGTGAGCGGCCAATCGTCCGAAATAAGTTGAATGAGCCCGAGCCACAGTTTGGAATACCGAGCGGAACTTATGACAGAATTCAGGCGTCATTGACGAGCCCCGTTCATGCCTGGCACCTTTATCACGCACGTGAATATTGGACTTCGAATAAGTCATTTCTGACTGAACTTGCCGCTGGAACAGAAGTTGAACCGTTGATCGAGATAGCTCAATCGCTTTACTCGATGCATAACGTCGATCTGCGCCAGTATGCAGTCGAGCGAGTCCGAACTCGCACTCGGCAAGCGAAGACGCGTGGACGCGATCTGATCGGGCGAGCGTTGTACGGTTTGCAGAAATCGGTGTCGCGGCTGATCTCTGGAAAGTTCACGCAGATCGGTCACAAGCCTCAATTGCCACCTGAGATTGCTGACCAGGTTCGAACTTTGATTCAGCCTGGCGACGTTTTCGTTAATAGAAAAGAGTATGCGATTACAAACTACTTCCTGCCCGGATTCTGGCCACACGCCGCTTTCTACATCGGGCAAACGGACCAGCTTGAGCAAATGGGCATCCCCGATCACCCCAATGGACAGCACCGCTGGCGACGGTTGCTTGACTGCGATTCCAACTGCAACGGGCGGGTCGTTGAAGCACTTAAAGACGGAGTCCGAATACGCTCGCTGGCTTCGCCGTTCGCTGCCGACGCCATTACGGTGATCCGGCCGCGACTGTCCGGGGATGCCGTCAAAGAAGCAATCTGCCGGGCTTTGTTTCACGATGGGAAACCGTACGACTTTGATTTTGATCTGACACGATCGGACCGGCTTGTTTGTACCGAAGTCGTCTATCGATCGTTTCAAGGACTCGCCGGAATCAACTTTGCCTTAACCGACCGAGCTGGCCGAAAGACTCTGGCAGCCGAAGATCTCCTAGCGATGGCGCTCAACGAGCAACACTTCGAAGTCGTTGCCGCATTCGCACCCGGTTACTCAACCGGAGTGACTACCGATTCAGAAGCGTCCGCCGTCCTGCGAGCTACGCTTGGTGATTGAACGCCATTTTTTTCGGTCGTCGTGAGGTGGATGAGAACGTGAACTCCGGTTGGTGTCTAACCGACGATGGATCAGAATTTCGTTTCGGTTGTGTTGTCGTCGTCAAGGCGACTCACAGCGAAGGCGGCGTTCATGTTTTCACCGGAGTGAGCAAGCTGGGAGCGAGCCTTGGTGCCTGGATTTTACACGGGCCTGGCAGCGCTAACCCAATTCTGCCTGGGCACGTTCTGCTGACCGGTCGCGTGCCCGGGGACAAGTGGGCGGTCAGTGATGGTCGAGTTCATGGAAGTGCGAGATCGATTGGTTCCGGCAGTCTGTCGCCGTCGTTGCAGGCTCAGGCCATCAGCGATCTGCAGAACCCGATCGCCTCCGAAACTCAGAGAAGATGGCTGGATGAACTGGCGACGTTGAATTCGCAGTTTGCGGCGAGGCATCCGGGGGTCGCAGAATTGGATTCCCGGACTGAATCGTTTCAGACCGCGTACCGAATGCAGACGGCTGCTCCGGAAGCCTTCGACGTGGAAAACGAGATTGCCAACCCGGCACTGCGAAAACTGTATGGTCTTGATCCTTTACCGACTCGCAGCACCGAGGCCAAACTTCTACTCGCTCGGCGACTGGTTGAGCGTGGCGTTCGTTTCGTGTTGGTTCCGTCGATGAAGGTCCCCAGCCTGGAAGGCGGCACTGGCGACTGGGACACGCACACGCCGACACCGGTCCGCGGCGTCATTCCGAATCTTGCAAAAGCGTGTGATCAGCCGATGGCAGGTTTAATTACGGACCTCAAAGACCGAGGTCTGCTCGACCAGACTCTGGTCGTCTGGTGCGGCGAGATGGGACGCGGCGGAAACGGACACATGAACCACAACGGCAACGCATTCACCTGGTGGATGGCCGGTGGTGGCGTACGTGCCGGCAGCGTTTACGGGGCAACCGACGAGCAGGGATTCACCGCGGTTGAAAATCCTGTGCATGTCCGGGATCTGCACGCGACGATTCTCTGGTTGTGCGGCCTCGACCATCGCCAATTCAAACATAACGGCGTCGGTTTTGACGATTCATGCAAAGTCGCGACAGAAATGCTGGCTTGAAACTATGATTATCCGGCCGATGTTGCCGGTCGAGTTGTGCCGAAGATTTTCACGTGAGACAGTGCGGAAATTCTGAGTTACGATTGAAATTGTAGAGACCAGCAGAATGGAAATACCGAGGTCGCAAAGAAAATGACTCATCGAATCGACCAGTATAGATTTCATGAAAACTTCCGAAGCACGCGACTCTTCCAGAGTTGTCTGTTAGCCATTGCCTTATCGATCCTGCTGCCGGCTATCTCTTCGGCCGCGGACGTTCGATTCAATGAACATATTCGACCGATTCTCGCCGAACATTGTCTGCATTGTCACGGGCCTGATTCCAGGAAACGTGAAGCAGGTCTGCGACTGGACATCGAGCGTTTGGCAAAAGAGCACGCGATTGTGCCGGGGCATCCGGAGAAAAGTGAATTGTTTCTTCGGCTGACGTCTACGGAGCTCGACCAACGGATGCCTCCTCCTGAGACTGGGAAAAAATTGTCAGACGATCAGGTTCGACTTATTCGGCAATGGATTCTGGACGGAGCCCGCTTCGAAGGACATTGGGCTTTCGAGCCGATATCGAATCCGGCCGTGCCAGCACCCGGTGACGCAGTGGCGACGGAGATCGATCAGTTTGTTGTCTCTCGACTTGAGTTGGCCGGCCTTAAACTTTCGCCGCCTGTCAATCGGCAGCAGTTGCTTCGTCGAGCATCTCTTGACTTGATCGGGCTTCCGCCAACGTGGGAAGAAGTAACTGATTTCGTAGACGACGATTCTCCGGAAGCCTATGGAAAGGTCATCGACCGTTTGCTTGATTCACCGCGATACGGTGAGCGATGGGGCAGGCATTGGCTCGACATTGCCAGGTACGCAGACACGCTTGGCGGAAGTGCGATCGGATTTACGAAGTTTCCGTTCTCGTACACCTATCGGGATTACGTGATCCGCTCGCTCAACGCCGACCTTCCATACGATCGTTTCGTCACGGAGCAGTTGGCGGCGGATCAGCTCGGTCTTGCTGAAAACGATCCGGCGTTGGCAGGACTGGGGTTTCTGACGGTCGGCATGCAGTACAGGAATCCGCACGACACGATCGACGACCAGATCGATGTCGTGACACGTGGGCTTCTTGGGCTGACTGTGGCATGCGCGCGTTGTCATGACCATAAGTACGACGCCGTGCCAACGACCGATTACTACTCGCTCTACGCGACGTTCGCCAGCAGTCGCAAACCCGAACTTCTGCCGGAAATTGCCGTGCCGGATGATGGCAATGTGCAGACTTCGAATGAGTACATGGCTTACCAGGTTGAATTGGATAAACGTCAACGACTGCATCTCGATATGGCTCGCGAGCAGAGCGTTGTAATGCGAGGACGACTGCGGATGCAGGTCGGTCTGTATCTGACGGAACTGGCCAAAGGCACTCCTGAACAGGACCTGTCAGCCACCTTCCTCTCCTACCGAACCGATGATCTTCGCCCTCTGGTTCTAAACAGCTGGCGGGAATACCTTAAGAAGATGCCAGTCGATGATCCGGTCTTTGCGCCGTGGATGCGGCTTTCGGATGTGGCCGGCAAAGATTTTGATAAACGGTGTAGCAGGCTGATTGAAGCGTTGACCAAAGAGAACGGGGATGCGAGCAAATTTCCGGCAGGGCAGAGTCTGGCGGGTAACACACCTCGCTGGAATCCGCGAGTTCTTTCGGCGCTTGCCGAAAGGAAGCCTTCGTCGTTGATCGAACTTGCTGAAGCATACGGTTCGCTGTTTGCGTCAGTGCAGACGGAGTGGTTGAAGGCCGTGCTGGCGACGACGCAGGAAGCTCAAATTGGAGCTCGGGTTGTGCCGGACGAAGATGCCCGGCACGCAGACGTCAACAGTTCGGTGAATCGTCAGCTGAGGCATCATCTATATGCCGAGGGAACTCCGACGGCGATGCCCGATGACATTGCTGTGACGCTTCTTAATCGACCAGTACGCGACAACTTGAATGGCCGCAAGGGGGCGATTCAGAATCTGCATCTAACGTCGCCCGGTTCTCCGCCGCGTGCAATGATACTTCACGAAGATGTGACGCCCTCAGATTTCTACGTCTTTCGCCGAGGCAGCGCGATTAATCGAGGTGAGCTGGTGCGGGCTCGATTTCTGACCGCTCTATCCGGTTCAGGAGTCCGGTCGTTTTCTGACGGAAAGCGTCGACTGGGGCTGGCTCAGGCAATTGTCGATCCGATCAATCCGCTGACACGTCGAGTCGTCGTAAACTGGATGTGGCAGCATCACTTTGTGCAAGCTCTCGTTCGGACGCCTGACGATTTTGGAACTCGCGGTCAGTCGCCAACATACCCGCAGTTATTGGACTACCTTGCGTCAGCGTTGGAAGAAGACGGCTGGTCGCTGAAGAAACTACATCGGCGAATCATGTTGTCGGCTGTTTATCAACAGGGTGCGATTGAGAATTCGGATGCCAGAATCGTCGACCCGGATAACAAACTTCTATGGAGAATGCCGAGGCGACGACTCGAATTTGAGGCCATGCGTGATTCGATGCTGGCCGTCTCTGGTGAACTGACAACGGAGATTGGCGGACGCCCTTTTGATCTTCTGTCGAAGCCGGTTCAACCACGAAGAACGATCTACGGATTTGTCAATCGAGATATCGTTTCAGATTTTGCGAGCACGTTTGACGCCGCGAATCCAAACTCATGCACGGCCACGCGTCCGGCAACCAATGTCCCGCAACAGACTTTGTTTGCATTGAATTCCGAGTTCATTCAGGACCGGGCTGCGGCGCTGGCGGATGTCGAAGAAATAGTTTCCGCAGATTCGGACGAGGATCGAATTTGCATGCTTTATAAGCGAGCCTATTCAAGAATGCCGGAACGCGATGAATTGCAACTGGCAATCCGCTACGTTCAGGCTGATAACGGTACTTCGAAAACGAATTCGTGGTACCGACTGGCTCACGCACTGCTTGCTTCCAACGAATTTATCTTTGTGGACTAATGCCGTGGATGCTCAACAACTTTGTTCTCAACAGCCTTATTCACGTAGAGTGCTTCTGAAACGCAGCGGGATGGGTTTCGGGTCGCTTGCTCTGGCGGACCTGATCACGAATAGCAGTGCCGCTGCGGCGTCGGGATGCCATTTCGTCGGAAAAGCAAAGCACGTGATCCACGTCTTCCTGAACGGAGGTATGTCTCAGGTCGACACGCTGGATCCCAAACCGGAACTCACTAAGCGTGGCGGGCAGATGCTGCCCTTTGAGAACCTGCAGACAGAACGCCGTACCGGAGTTGCTCTACCGTCGCCGTTTAAATTCAAACGCCACGGCGAAAGCGGGATTCCAATCAGCGAAATTTTTCCGCACCTGTCGACGTGTGCGGATGACATCGCGGTAGTTCGGTCGATGCACGCCGAACTTCCCAATCACGAGATGTCGCTGATGCTGATGAACTCAGGCGATCAGCGTCTCGTGCGTCCCAGTTTTGGTTCCTGGCTGACCTGGGGAATGGGAACTGACAATCAGAACCTGCCCGGCTTTATCGCTCTGTGTCCGGGTGGCTATCCGGTTGGAGGAGCAGGAAACTGGCGATCCGCTTTTCTGCCGGGTGTTTATCAGGGAACGCATATCGATACGTCGCAGACAGATCCGAGGAAGCTGATCGCGAATGTTCAGAACAACCGTCTGACTCCCATCGAGCAGAAGTCGCAGTTCAGATTACTGCAGGCGCTTAATGCGAAGCATCTGGCTGGTCGTCCTGAAGAAGCTGCGCTGGAAGCTCGCATTCGATCCTTCGAACTCGCTTATCGAATGCAAGTCGAAGCGACCGACGCTTTCGATACTCAACAGGAGCCCAATCATATTATTGAGATGTATGGAGACGGCCCACAGAACCGACAGTTGCTACTGGCGCGACGGTTGGTTGAGCGGGGCGTCCGATTCGTACAAACATGGCACGGAAAGATGCAGCCGTGGGACAGTCACTCCAACATCAAGGATGGACATCGCCAAGTTGCCAGTCAATGCGATCAGGGGCTGGCGGCGTTGATCACCGACCTGAAACAACGAGGTCTGCTCGACGAAACATTGATTCTCTGCACGGGAGAATTCGGTCGAACGCCTTCGGTCGAGATGAGTCAGAGCGGCGGTGGCTCTGTCCAGGGACGAGACCACAATCATTGGGGTTTTTCATTGTGGATGGCGGGCGGCGGAATCAAAGGCGGGACAATTTACGGTGCGACAGACGAATTTGGTTTTCGCGCCGTCGAGAATCCGGTTTCCGTCCACGACCTTCACGCCACTATGCTGCACCTTCTCGGCTTCAATCACGAGCAGCTCACCTACCGCTACGCAGGCCGCGACTTCCGCCTGACCGACGTCCACGGCCGAGTCGTTCGCGAGATTATCAGTTAAACGAGTGCCGTTTGTTTGCCCGAGCGACTGGGCTACAAGCCGTTGGTCGGCAGGTTCACCTGCAGATAGCGAGTCATCATTTCCCGCAGATGCCGCGTCGTGTTCTTTCGTTCTTTGATCGAATGCGTGCGGTTGGGGTAGGCCATCATGGCGAACTGCTTGTTGTGAGCGATCAGTTCGTCGATCAGCATTTCGGTGGTCTGGTAATGACAATTGTCGTCGCCCGTTCCGTGAATCAGCAGAAGGTTGCCTTCAAGCTGTTTGGCGAAGTTAATCGGCGAGCCTTCTCGAAAACCCTCTACGTTGGTTTCCGGCAGGCCCATGTAGCGTTCCTGGTAAATTGTGTCGTAGTAACGCTGGTTGGGAACCGGTGCGACGGCGATGGCTGTGGAGTAAATCTTTGGGTATTTGAAGATGGCATGGAGGCTCGACGAACCGCCGCCGCTCCAGCCCCAGATGCCGACTCGACTGGCGTCAAGATACGGCCGCTGCTTCAGCACGGCTTTGACGGCGGATGCCTGATCCTGCGGTGGGATGATCCCGATCTTCTGGTAAATGCTTTTTCGCCACGCTCGACCACGCGGAGCTTTGGTGCCTCGATTGTCAAAGCTCATCACGACATATCCACGCTGAGCAAGCATCGAATGCCATAACCAGGAATTTCCTCCCCAGCGATCGACTACTGTCTGCCCGGCCGGTTCTCCGTAAACATAAACCAGCAGCGGATATTGTTTTGATGGATCAAGATTCGCCGGCTTGATGCACCAACCGTCCAGAACGATTCCATCGCCAATGTCAACCTTCAGAAATTCGGTGTCAGCGAGCTTCAGTTTTGCCAGCTTTTCGTGCAACGTCTTGTTTTCTTTCAGAAGCCTCATCGATTTGTGAGCTGGCAGAGTGATCAGGGTTTCGATCGGCGGGTGTCCAGCGGCGGACTGTCGGTGAATTGCGTAACTGGCATCTTTGGAAATCTGATAATCGTGAGTGCCGGTTTGGTCAGCCGGGGTGACTCGTTGTATGTCCGTACCATCGAGGTTTCCGCGAAACAGAAATCGCTGTGACGCATCCCTGGGCGAGGCGATGAAGTACAGCCAGCCGTTGGCTTCATCGATTTTGAGTAATTTGATTACGTCGTAATCGCCCGGCGTGGCCAGAGTCGCCTGGCGGCCGTCCCGCGAGACGATGTAGACGTGCCGCCAACCATCGCGATCACTGATCCAGGCGAACTGTTGGCCGCTGTCGAACCACGTCAGCTCGTTATGAGCATCGACCCAGGCGTCGTCCGCTTCGGTGAGTAT
This sequence comes from uncultured Planctomyces sp., assembly GCA_937904325.1. GTDB lineage: Bacteria > Planctomycetota > Planctomycetia > Planctomycetales > Planctomycetaceae > JABMPE01. The sequence continues at coordinate 58,693 of CALGTK010000376.1, read as the reverse complement.
CGGCTTCAGGCTGCCTTGCTGACGTGTAACTGGCTGAGCTTCCGCATCGACCAGAAACAGCCGATTGCGATTCTGCAGACGATTGAACTGCTGAAGAAGTAATTCTTTCGAGTTGTCAGCCCAGTCCATTTTCGGAACGTAGTTATCTCGCGAGTCGCCTGGCAGTCTGATCCAGCGGGTGCTTCCGGTAGAGCAATTTACAACGCCGATCCGGCACGACGGATTCTTTTGACCGACCTTTGGGTACGCGAACCACGTCACCTTTGGGTAAAGCGAATCCGTGTTATTGATCAGTGGGAATTTCTTAACTCCGGATGTGTCGATCTGCTGGTAGGCGATCGATGTTCCGTCGGGGCTCCATTTAAATCCGTCTCGCAGGCCAAACTCTTCCTCGTAGACCCAGTCGCCTGTTCCGTTAATGATGTCTTCGGTCGCTGTTTCGGTCAGGCAGCGAATGTTGTGATCAAACAAGTCTTCAATGTAGATATTGCGGTCTCGCAGATAGGCGACGTGTTTTTCTGTTGGCGAAAACTTTGCAAACATCAACGTTGACGGCGAAGCGTCGCCGCCAAGCTTTCGCAGCTGCCTCGCTGACCGATCAAGCACCCAGTAATCGCCCCGGGAATTCTGCCGCCAGACTCGCTTTGAATTGGTGTAAATCAGCAACTTCGTCTGGTTCTTAGACCAAACGTAGTTTTCAATCTGGAGCGGTGAAGATTCGCCCGGCGGGATCAGCTCGACGGCGGAGACTATGATCTCCTGTTCACCGGTCGCTGGATCATGACGCACGATGTCACGGCGTTCCTTGTGCTCGGCGGATTTTTCGAGCGTTGTGAATGCGCTGCCGTCTTCCTGCCAGCGTCCGCCAAAGCCCTTTGATGCAAATTCGCTAGCACCGTAGATTCGATCTACGGTGAGGACTGTATCATCAACTTCTGGTTTCGAGGATTTTGGCTTGGAGTCTGCGGTTTCAGCGGCGAGTGCACAAATTGGAATCGCCAGCGTGAATACAAATGCGAATGATGCAGTGAGCAAAAGAAATCGTCTGAAATTCATGAGTGTCATTAATCCTTGATGCTTCGTGGGATCTGAGCTTGAGCTTTACGATCGCCGACGATGAAATGGCCAAGTGGCTTGTCATCCCGATCGGTGATCAGCCATACGGCACCGGGGCGAGTCTGTTGTCGTTTGCGTTTTCCGGAGTCGATGCCGCCATAGGGTTTGGGTTTGCCGGATCGGTCCATCCAGTGCAGAACAACCGTCGACTTACTTCCGTTTATGAAAACCACATCGAACGGGTTGCCATCGGGCTTCGATGCGGGAGCGACGGACTTCTTCGCCGGTCGCCACTTGAGCCTCGGTAACGATTCATCTTTTGGGTCCACCTTCTTTGTAAACTTCTTCGGAGCCAACGCCCGCATTTCTTTGAGTTTCGCAAGATGTTCCGATCTGGCAGCGAGGTTCGTCCATTCGTAGCGGTCGGCTTTAGTGTCGTATAGCTCTTCGTTGCCGTTTGAGTAATGGATGTACCGCCAGTTTTCGGTGCTCATTCCGTACGAACCTGCATCCCCGAGAAACGTCACCGAGGTGTGATCCCAGTCAGCGTTTGGATTCTTCAGCAGCGGCAGCAGACTGGGGCCGTCGTTGTCCGACTTGTGCGGAATTCCTGCAAGGTCGGTCAATGTTGGAAACAGACTTACCAGGTTGACCGGCTTCGTACATTGCTGACCGGCGGTCGTGCCGGTCGGAAGTCCTGGCACGCCCTTGGGGGCTCGGACAATGAATGGCACTCGAGTACACGCTCGCCATCCCGTGAACTTCTGCCAGTGCTGTTTTTCTCCGAGATGCCAGCCGTGGTCGCTCCACAGAACGACAACGGTATTGTCCGCATTCGGCCCTTTTTCGAGCGCGTCGAGCACTCGACCAAGCATCGCATCGGCAAAAGAAATGGAGGCAAGGTAACCCTGGATGCCCTGCTTCCACTGGCCGTGTTCGCGGATATGCGCGAAGTAGCGATTCGGGCCTCGCTTCTTACCGGCAGGTGGGAGGTCTTCGAGGTCGTCTTCACGATATCCCGGCGGCAATTGGATCTTGTCGAGCGGGAACTTGTCGAAATATTTTTGCGGTACAAACCACGGTTCATGTGGGCGGTAGATTCCGCAGGCCAGGAAGAACGGCTTGTCGTGCTTTCGGCTGAGTTGCTCGCCGACGTACTTGGAAACCAGCCAGTCGCCGCCGAATTCTTCGTCGGTCGCGTCCAGACCGGCCCAGTCAGTTTCGACATACTGCCACGGGCCGCCACGCGGAAGATTCACCGGCCGCTTGTCAGGATAAAGGGTTCGTGGAAATGGATTCTCAGTTTCTTTGGCCGGGAAGTAGTCGTCCCATGACGGTGCATCAATGAAGTAGTGCAGGATTTTCCCCGAGCCACTCGACCAGTAACCGTGTCTCGAAAAAAATTTTGGCAGAAGTTCCGTATCGGGCAACACCTCTCTCATCTTCTGGCCGTTTTCGTACATGCCGGAAGTGTTCGGAGCGATGCCTGTCATAATGGCTGTGCGACACGGATTACACGCAGGAGCCGGGCAATGCGCGTTCGTAAACAGAACACCGCTGGCGGCCAGACGGTCAAGGTTAGGTGTCTTTGTCTGAGGATGACCACCCAGACAACCGACCCAGTCGTTTAAGTCGTCGACAGAAATGAACAGGACATTTGGCTTGCAGTCGTCGGCCAGACCGTACGACGCTGAAGTGAACAGCCAGGTAACAATAATGATCAGTGCTGGAAGCTGATTGGATTTTAACATTTTTTACCGGGCTGTCTTAACTATCTGACATGACGCGAAGACGCAAAGGTCCACAGAGAGAAACTTTGCTAATCCAGGTGTCTCTGCGGATTTGCACCAGGTCAGGATGTCTGGTCAGGCCGAGTTGGAGCCCTAAGAAAGCCCAGCCACAGCCCATTCCTTGCGGTACGGTTTGGAGAGCAGATTTTCAGCCTGCGCGTGTCCGATAAGTTTCTGTGCGGCGGCGTCCCACTTCAGTTCCGTCCCGCGCAATCGGATGGCGATTGTGCCGAGCAGAATGGTTTCCGTCAGGTTGCCGGCGTAGCCGAAGTTGGAGTTTGTGGTGCCTTCCCCTCGGCAGGCATCAGCCCATAGTACGTAGTGGCTGAGTCGTTCGAGTTCTGGCTTCTCGTAATCGACAAATTTTTCTTCGGGCAGTAGCTTTGGAACTCCAACGTGAGGGATCAGCAGCGAGCCCTTTTCGCCGATCAAAACAGAACCTGCGCCGGGCAGTTTTGATTCGTCGATAATTCCGGCAAGCTCCTTCACGGGTTTGTGGCCCGGACCGTCGATCCAGGTAAGGTTGATGGTTGACTCCGCCGTTCGCTCGTTGCCAGGGAAGACGTATTTGACCCGCGCCGAGTGCGTCCACGTTTCCGAGTTGATTGGTGGAGCCTCGGCGGTAATCGATGTCGGAGCGGTCAGGCCGATGGCCATCGAAACCGGATCAAGAATGTGGCAGCCAAAGTCGCCGAGCTGGCCGTTGCTGAAATCCTGCCAGTCTCGCCAGTTGAACGGGTGATAGATTTCTTTCTTGTAAGGACGTTCGGGAGCAACGCCGAGCCAATTGTTCCACTTGACGCTCTTTGGAACCGGGTCGCCGCCTTCCGGGCGGTCGCTGATGATTCTCCAACGTGGGCTACCGGACTGCCACGAGAAGACCTCTTTGACCTTGCCGATAGCTCCGTCATGAACGAGCTGCACGGCAGAACGATATTCGGCGTAGGCCTGAATCTGGTTGCCCATTTGCGTGACGACGCCGGCCTTCTTTGCAGCGTCGCTGAGAACTCGAGCTTCGCGAACGGTATGCGTCAGCGGCTTCTGGCAATATACATGAAGACCTCGCTGAATCGCGCTGAGGGCGACGGGAGCATGCATGTGGTCGGGCGTTGAAACGATGAGTGCGTCGAGCTTTTCCTTGTCAAGAAGCGTTCGCCAATCAGAATACTTCGTCGCCTTTGGGAACTGTTCGGCCGCTCGTCCAAGATGTTTCGCACTGTCGTCGATATCGCAAATAGCCTGGATCGTGACATGCGGACTCTTGGCCGTTTCCATCATGTCAGACCAGCCCTTGCCGCCGACTCCAACGCAGCCAACGTGTAGTTGGTCGTTCTCGCTGGCAAACGCGTTGGTCCGAATTAATGGAAGGCCGAAGCCCGCTGCGGCAGCACTTTGAATAAAGGAACGTCGGGTCAATCGATGGGACATGTTCGAACTCCTGTCGGGAAGCAGAAAGACGGTCACGCGAGTGGTTATGGAAACGTCGCACTTGTAGTCTTTCCGCTCACGTTTAAGAGTGCAACGAGCCTCGCAAATTTTGCGGGACTTTCAAAGCGACTAGGCGAAAAATAATGTTGAATGCTTCACTCAATCGAAAACTCCGAATGGCCCTGATCGGCGGCGGCGGTGCTGGATTTATCGGAAAAGTGCACCGCACGGCAGCGCAGCTTGATGGTCGAGCCGAGCTGGTTGCCGGAGCTTTTTCGTCGTCAATGGATCGGTCGCGCGAGACGGCGCTGGCTTTCGGAGTCGACCCCGCGCGAGCGTACGCGTCGTGGGAAGAAATGCTGGTAACCGAAGCCGCTCGGCCTGACGACGAACGCGTTGACTTCGTCAGTATCGCCACGCCGAACTTTCTGCATTTCCCTATGGCCAAGGCATCGCTGGCAGCCGGTTTCAACGTCCTGTGCGACAAGCCGATGACGACGAATACTGCCGATGCGGAAACGCTGGTTCGGCTCGTTGAAGAGACCGGAGCAGTCTTCGCGCTGACTCACAACTACACGGGCTACCCGATGGTCCGTCAGGCGAGGGAGATGATCGCTGCGGATGAGCTGGGTGAAATTCGAGCGGTGCGTGCCAACTATGTCCAGGGTTGGATGTGGGCTGTTGATCCGACGCAACCCGCCGAACGCGGAACCTGGAAAGACGACCCTCGCAGGAACGGGCCAGGAGCGACGATCGGTGACGTTGGCACACACGCTTATAACCTCGCGCGGTACATGAGCGGTCTGCAGCCTGCCGAAGTGCTTGGCAAGTTGACAACGTTTTCAGGGCGACAGCTTGATGATTATGGGCATGCGTTGGTGCGATGCTTGAACGACGCACTGATCATGGTGACGGTCAGCCAGGTTACTCACGGGCGGCTCAACGATCTTTCGATCGAAATTGACGGGGACAAAGCATCGCTGTCATGGCGGCAGGAAGAACCTGATTCGTTGACGATTCGCCAGACGGGGCAGCCTCAGCGAATCTACGATCGCGCTCCAGGACAGGCTCACATGAACGATTCCGGAAACGCCGCGTGCCGTATTCCAGGTGGGCATCCCGAGGCGTTCTTCGAAGCGTTCGCCAATGTGTACTCGTCGGCCTACGACGACATGATCTGGCGAGTGGTTGGTGGGGATCGTGATCCTCGTTCGACGATTTACCCGAACGTGTACGACGGTCTGGAAGGTGTCCGCTTCATCGAGCAAACGATTGCCAGCAGTAAAGCGAATAGTGTCTGGCTGCCGTTGGCAGCACGCTGAAAACCCAGCGGCAGCCTCGTCACTGCCCGCCAATCGTTGTTGTTTCGTTGGGTGATGCCCGCCCTGCGGCGATTTAATTTTCGCTGAGGTCAGGTCGTCGACGAAGTATCGAAGAGATGCCGACGCGTTTTCAGTATGACAAGTACGACGGCGGCGAGAGTCGCCATGAGAATTCCCTGCCAGAGAAAATGAATGAGCGACCTGCCGAGCGTTTCAACAAAAAGGTGACTCAACATTAGTGCGGGATTACTCATTTGGCCCGCCTTCCATCTTGTCAAGGAACTGTCGACTAACGGCGATTTTATGGGCAGGCGCCTTCTTTGAAAACAAAAGTCTGCATGGCCAGTTTCTAGGTCGGCCCTCCGAACGCTCGCGAAATCAGACCCTGCACTCTCTGTTTCTGAGTCACTGTTTACTTCTGCTTTACTCGATAAATGTGCGATTGTGCTGACTCGTCGCGGATCAGCAACGTCTTGTCGGTCATGATTTGCATGTGCTTCTGTATGGTGTGTAGACGACGTCGCGTGTTGACTCAGTTCATCATGGATGTATCGGACGGTGCTCAGTCTGAAGGGGCACAAGGGTTCGCAGATTTTCCAGTTCGGCGTCGGTGGGCCGTGGCGCGTGCGGTGCTGGATGCATGGAATAAATTATTCGGTCAGCAGTTGATCAGGACTCGTCGAAACTGGATATTTGAGTGCGTCCACGAAAGTCTTCGCAGGGCGGTTATGAAGATCTTCGGCTGAAACAAGTAGGATCTCAAAAGGAGAATGGATCCTGTTCGCTGCCGATTTTCTCTGCGGTCGTTAGAGTGCGGCTCAATTTGTGATCTAACCTCGCGGCCAGGCCGCTCCTGTGCGTTATGAACGAACTTGAGATTCTATATCTCGACGACAAATGCGTGGCTGTTAACAAGCCGCCGGACCTGCTTGTACATCGAAGTTTTGTCGCGACACGCGAGAGGGAAAACGTTGTACGGACGCTGGGCCGGCAACTCGGCCAACGAGTTTTCACAGTCCATCGACTTGATCGGGCAACGTCGGGAGTTCTGATCTTTGGGTTAAATTCCGATGCGGCTCGAGTACTGACGACTCAGTTTGAGCGGCGGGAAGTCGCAAAGACTTACCACGCGATTGTTCGTGGCTATACGGATGACACCGGCACGATCGACATGCCGCTTAAAGAACCGTACGACAGAATTGCGACGCCGGTGGAGACCGCTGCAGACAAGCCGGCGAAGGCAGCGATCACGGAGTTTGAAACGTTGGCGAGATCGGAGTTGCCAATCTCAGCGGGGAAGTATCCGACAAGTCGCTTCTCGTTTCTACGGGTGACTCCGCGAACGGGAAGGCGTCACCAGATCAGGCGACACCTCAAGCACATCGCCCATCCCATCATTGGAGACATCAAGCACGGTGATAATCGAGTGAACCAGCTCATCGAAACTGAGTTTGGAATCCGCCGACTAATGCTTGTCGCCAGCGAGTTGCAAGTCAGCCATCCATCAACGGGCGAGGCAATGGTTCTTTCAGCGTTGGCCGGTGAAGACTTCCAAAGTGCGCGGCAGTTGCTGCAACTTGGTGCCACACTATCGGCGGAGCGCCTGACCAGAGAAAGAACCACGGATCAACGTGAGTAGACACAAATCCTCAATTCGTCATTCGTGTTTGTCGGTGTCCATTGGTGGTTCTCGTCAGACTCATAGCGAGAACGAGTTTTGGTCAGGCAGCGCTGATCGCCGTTGTCCTGTTCCGATGCCGGATTTTCGTTGCAGGCGGATTTCGGCGTGAGCTTGCCTGGTGGCTGTCCGTCAGTGGCCAGCATTTGTGCCATGAGGTTGGCGCCACTCAGCGCCACGTGGCGGGTATGTTCGTAGCTTTTCGCGTCTTTCAGGAATGCGTAAAAGACCATGCAGACGCTGCCAATAAATCCGACCCACCCGTTTACGAATTGTCGTTTGAAGAAGAACGTTATCAGAAAGGCGAAGGGAAGATAGAAGAGCAGGGCTCAGGGCGATCGGTACTTGTTTTTTTCGAATCGGCTGACAGAGAGCTCGTCTGTCCAGTTGTTGAATTGTTTTACTTTTACCGAGATGGTGGCCTTGGAAAAGTGAAACAGTGGCGATTCGACTTGTTCGACCTGACCGCCGACGTCGAATGCAGAATGGATTGGTACGTCGTTTATCTTGCCGCGTTGGCGATTGAACAGTCGGCTGCATTGCGACCTGTTTAGTGGTTGCTGAGACGTTTCTTGATGTGGCGGAACACGAGCTCCAGTGAGCGTTTGGCCGTTTTGAGATTTGAGAACGACTTGGCAGATTTTTACCCGTTCTGTCATTTTCGAGACGCTTTTTGATTAAGTTTCAATATTCGAGAACAACGATTAGCTCGGATGTATTCATCGTCTGACGCGGCGGCGTTTCTGGATGTTCGAAAGCTTCGAAGCTCTACAGGAGTCTTGATGCGCCTTCTGTTGGTCGCGAAGATTTGTGGCATGCGCAGAACAATACCCACGACGCCATCAACCTCGACCTGATGCTTCCGGCAGAGTCAGGAATGGTCATTCTCAAGCAGCTTCATAATACCTGGGGCGGGGGTCGGGATTCTCATTCGGACGGCCAAAGGCGAGGTTGAAAACCGAGTCGTCAGACTGAACGCCGGGAATGATGATCACCTCATCAAACTTTTTTCTTTCGACGAGTTATTCGCTCGGGTCAACGTGCTGGTGCGATGTCGGTATGACAAACTGAACCCGATGTTCGAGGACGGAAACCTTCGGATTAACACGGCATCGAAACAGGTCACTCGTACGCTCACAGCAACGTAGTCGAAGTTCGCATCGAGTTTCAAAGTGCCGCATGCAGGAATTCGCGTGGAACATTCGTCCCGAGTACTACCAGCTCAGACTGGGCGATGAGGGGCTGGTAGAGGTCGCGGTGGCTTGAGACGGGAGACCTTCCCGGAATTGACGGTGCGATAAGCGTCCCCGGATTTGCAGGTACTGACTAACCTGACGGACGGCCTGGACGTTGCGCTCGAATTCAGTTTCTGCCGCACGTCGAAGAAGAGCTCCTGCAGGATTCGTCGCAACCTGGGTCGCAAGGGCATGACGCAGGATGTGTTGACTCGTTCGTTTTTCCCAACCGACGCAAAGTCACCCAGGTCGTTGCCAGCGAGACTGTACCGATTGTTCTCGCAGTTAGCGGCCTGATATGGCTGCTCGGAATGGTTATCAGATGTTCGGTCAACGTTCGGATTTCAATTCTGTGGTGGGTTGTCGATAAGAGCCTGCGCCCGCTCAAAAGGCTCGCTGAAGATATACTTTAATCGATGAGCAGTCATTCGTTTTTTGCGATTTGAGATGCGCCGATGGAACCGGCCGGGTCGATCCTGATAAGTTTTTTTAAGTAAAGGGGCGACTGTCAGCCGGTGTCACGGTCATTCGGCCGGCCGTGGTGAAATTGATCAACATTCAGGATGCCAACAGCTTTTACGCTGGCGGAGTAAACATTCTGTTTGCGGACAGTCGCGTTCGACTTCTATTCAAAAGTATCGATATTGGAGCCTTTGTCGCGATGTGTACTTCAGGCTGGTGGAGCAATTGTCGATGGCGATTAGTCGTGATCGTCTACTCTCGTTGTAGCCAGTCGGGCAACGAAAAACTGCCGAACCCATTGCAACAACGGTTTCGGCAGTTGATCAGATTTCAGCGATGAATTCACAATTTGTTTAGCACTCGGCGAGTTGTTTTTCGAAGCTGATGTCGTACTTCTTCATCTTTTTGTAGAGCGTCGTTCGGTTGATGCTCAACGCTGCGGCAGTCTTTTGGCGGTTCCAGCCGTGCTGCTCCAGTGCGTTCAAAATGATCTGGCGCTCTGGTATGACGAGTGCCGACCGCAATGATCCTGCAGAACCGGGGAGTTCCAGAGTATTGCGGTTTGGATCATCGCGACGGATGTTCTCTGGCAGGTCGTCAACCATGACGGTTTCGTTTCGTGCCAGCACGACGGCTCGCTCGACAACGTTGACCAGTTCGCGAACGTTGCCCGGCCAGTTGTAACGTTGCATGAGCTGCAGCGTGGATTCGTCAAATCGTTTGACGTCTTTGCCATTTCGCTCGTTCATTTCGCCGATGTAGTGTTCAACGAGGAGTGGAATGTCACCCATACGTTCTCGAAGAGGCGGTTGCGTGATTGAGATCACGTTGATTCTATAAAAGAGGTCTTGTCGGAACGTTCCAGCTCGGACGCGTTCTTCGAGGTCGTCGTTAGTTGCCAGGATCAGGCGAACGTCGACCTTGTGGGTGGTCGTTCCGCCGACTGGTTCGAATTCACGATCCTGCAGGACTCGCAGCAGCTTGACCTGCAGGCTCGGTGACGCGGTTGCGATTTCGTCGAGGAAAATCGTGCCGCCGTCGGCCTGCAGGAACTTACCAATTTTGTCGTGAGTAGCTCCGGTGAATGCACCTTCGACATGTCCGAAAAGTTCACTTTCGAGCAATGTGTCAGGCAGGGCACCACACGCGACTTCAACGAATTCCTGATCGCCGCGGGAGCTGAGTTGATGGACGGCTCGCGCGGTCATCGTTTTTCCGGTGCCGCTTTCGCCGAGCACCATGACCGTTGCTCGTGTGTCGGCGACGCTTTCGATCAGGTCGAACATCTTCTGCATTTTGTAATCGCGACCGACGATGTTTGAGAGACCGAATCGTTCGTTGAGTTGCTTGCGCAGACTCTTATTCTCTTCGACGATGGCTCGCTGACCGAGTGCTCGCTGGATGGCGAGGTTAAGTTCGTCGTCGATGACGGGCTTGGTTAAGTAGTCGAAGGCACCGACCCGAATGGCTTCAACGGCGCTTTCGATCGTTCCGTACCCGGTCAGCATGATGACCGAGCTCTCTGGACTGTTTTGCGTTGCCCATTCCAACAGGTGGAAACCGTCCTGGTCCGGCAGATTGACATCGCAGATGACGACTTCGAACGGGAATTCTGCCATTCGATCAATTGCCTGCTGACAGGTCGAAGCGGTTTCTGTTCGATGGCCCAGACCACGCAGGTAATCAGCCATGGCTTCGAGGATGTGTTGATCGTCGTCAACCACCAGCAGTGAACCGTGATTATTCTTCATGGCTTCTTTCTTTCAGCGTTGTCGCGAGGATGCAGTGAGTTAATCGCTCACTTTGTCCGTCACAATCGCCATAGTCGTTCGTTCGGCAGGTGCGCCCCATGGCTGGATGCCGTCTCTTGTTGAAACCTGGACCAGGGTGGTGAGTCGTCAACAAAACACTGTCGAGATTTGGCATCATGCTCGTCCAGGTTGTGCAACTCGGCGGAAGTGTCACGTTGTACGGCCGGCGAAACTGCGCCATCGGCATAGTCAGTGAACTCCTGTGTGCTACCGTTCGGGCGAGCTTTGACGCAGTTGCGCTTCCGAGCGTTGACAGGCCGATGCTGATTAAGACACGCGGTCAAGAATCTGTAAAAGAGCTTGCCAAACCGGCACAACAGACATGAATGGCTTCCGGGATGTGCCTTAGTTATGGTGTTTCGGCCGGGCGAGTGAGCATCAATGAAAGCTGACAACGTGGCGTTCAGACTTCTTCAGTGTTAGATGTAAGATTCGAGCGTCTGTTTGCGGATTTCCAGCCGATGTGTAGCAATTCGGCCTGCTTGACCGGTTCTGCGCCGCTCAACTAAGATTCCAAACCGACTTCGTAATCCGGTTTTTCGTATTGTGCGAAGGTTTGGCGAAATCTGATCGAGTTCGGCCAGAGAATGCCGAGATAGTCGGGGATACGTTTCTAACTGTTTTCGCATTCGACGATGCTGTCGCGTGTTGATTCGCGATTGAGCGGAATTTCGAATGTTGCGGCTTCGGCCGTGTCTTTTTTTGACAGGCCGCTATTTAAATCAGGTTGCGGGCCTGTGTAATCACAGGTTTCGCAACTTGTACGGAGTTCTCCCTTGAGAGCGATCTTTAGCGACATTCATGGAAATCTCGACGCCCTTGAAGCGGTGCTTGCCGACATCAAAGGGCAGAAGATTGACGAGATCTACTGTCTCGGCGATATCGTCGGATACGGCCCTAACCCACGTGAATGTATCGACCGGGTTCGCGAGCACTGCACGACTTCGTTGCTTGGCAATCACGACCAGGGAGCGTTATTCGACCCCGAAGGTTTCAATGCCGGAGCTGAGCGCGCCATTTTCTGGACACGGTCCGTGCTTGAGACTGGTCCAGGCAGCGAAGATCGTTGGGAATTTCTTGGCGATCTGCCGCGCGTTATTAAAGAGCCCGATCTTCTTTTTGTGCATGGTTCGGCGAGAAATCCGCTCAATGAGTACGTCTTTCCTGAGGATATTTACAATCAGCGGAAGATGGAACGGATCTTTTCGCTCGTTGAGAAGAACTGCTTTCAGGGACACACGCACATCCCTGGCATTTTTACCGAGGACATGAACTTTCTGACCCCGGAAGAAGTTGATTTCGAGTATCAGCTTGTGAATCAGAAGCATCTGGTGAACGTCGGTTCGGTCGGGCAGCCTCGCAACGGAGTTCCCCAATCGTCCTACGTCATTCTTGACGGAGACACGGTAAGGTTCCGTCGTGTTGACTATGACGTAGACGCGACGGCAAACAAGATCTACGCGATTCCAGACCTCGATAACTTCCTGGGGGACCGTCTCCGCGACGGTCGATGAAATGGATCAACAGCGACGGCTTCTTGTATTCGGGCTTGTATCGTTCCTGACCTTCTACGGTTGGTTGTACCTTGGGCCTGAGTTTTTTCCGGATATGTTTCCGAAGCCACCTGTAGAAGTGGCTCAAGTTGACGGTGTCGATCCGGCACCTGCTGACGGAACTGCACCGGGAGACGGCGGTGAGGAGTCATCAAACGATGATAGTGAGCCTGATCAAGATGGGACGCCAACTGTCGCAGCCGTCGAAGGTTCAAAGCCAGAAAACGGTGAACCAACTGACGAGCCAGCAGAACCTGATGCTCCAAAGCTGCCGGACCATCCCACTCAGACCGTAGTCCTTGGTTCTTCGGACCTGGCTTCGGGCTATGTCTTACAGGTTGAACTAACGAGCGTTGGCGCGGCAGTTCAGTCCGCGACGCTAACGGATCCTCGATACCCGGTCGCTGAAAACCCTGAGAAACTCGACCCACGGCCACAACTTAGAGTGGTTGGTAACAACCTCAGTCGTGACGAGTCGGTCAAACCACTCACAAAAGACCGAGCAGCGTTAACCGTTGACCTGGACATCGAATCCGTCGACGAGGCTTTCAAAAATCAGGACCTTCGAGCGTCGCTGCGAACACTCAACTGGAAACTCCTGGAAACTGAGAAAGATGTAGACAATTCCAATGTCAATTCTGGTGTGACTTTTCAGATTGTCTCGCCGGATGGCTCTTTGGAAATTCAAAAAACATTTCAGCTTGAACGAGTGCCGGCTGCCAGACTCAACGAACCCGACATCCACCAGATTTTTGGACGGGCCTACCAGTTGAATGTAAGAATTCAACTGAGGAATAAAAGTACGAAGACAATCGCGACCCAGTACACCTTGCAGGGGCCGGTTGGCCTTCCACTGGAAGACGTGGAAAATGCTCGCAAGTATCGTGACATCAAGGTCGGATTTCTGGACGAAGGAGAAGTTTCGGCCGAGTTACTGACGGCTTCGGCGCTGGTTACCGATGTCAACAAGGAACGTGTTGAGGAATGGTCAAAACCGATTCAGTACGCAGGTGTTGATGTTCAGTTTTTTGCGGCCTTGATTGTGCCGACCGGCGACCAGGTGGCGCGGCAATCCTTTGCGACGATCACGCCGACTGTTGTCACTCTGGATCAAGAATCCGAACGCAGCGACATCAGCCTTGAGTTGAAGTCGCCTGGATTCGACATCCCTGCAGACGGACTGGTCCAGCACGACTTTGAGATGTACCTGGGACCAAAGAGTCTGGAATTACTCGCACCGTTCAAAGCTGACTCGATCATTGACTACGGCTGGTTCGGTTCGATCAGCAAATTGATGGTTAGCCTGCTGAGGACTTTCCACGGCTGGGGGATTCATTACGGCATAGCGATCATCATGCTGACGATCCTTGTCCGAGGGATGATGTTCCCGATCTCGCGCAAGCAGGCAGCCAGTTCGAAGAAGATGAAGGACCTGCAGCCGCAGCTGACAGCGATTCGCGAGAAGCACAAAGACGACAAACAAAAACTCGCTAAGGCCCAGATGGACCTGTATCGTGAAGCCGACTTCAACCCGTTTGCCGGTTGCCTGCCAGTGTTCCTGCAGTTACCGATCTTTATCTCGCTGTACCAGGCGTTAAATAATTGGGTTGATCTTCGGATGGCGTCATTCCTGTGGATCGACAATCTCGCCGCGCCGGATGCTCTGTTCGATATGGGCCAATTTGGAATCGATTTGCCGTTCCTCGGCTCAGATTTCAACCTGCTTCCGTTGATTACAGTCGTTCTGTTCTACGCTCAGCAGAAGATGTTCATGCCGCCGCCAACGACCGACGAAATGGCGATGCAGCAGAAGATGATGAACTTCATGATGATCTTCATGGGCTTCCTCTTCTACCGAGTCCCCGCTGGCTTGTGCGTCTACTTCATCGCATCCAGTGCGTGGGGAATGTCAGAGCGAAAATTGCTGGAATTCCTTCCTGAAAAGCCAGTTGATCCTGAAAAAATTGAGAAGAAGAAGAAGAAGAAAGAAGGCGGATTCTTAGGCAAGCTCATGAAGCAGATGCAGGAAGCAGCCGACATGCAGGAGCAGATCAAGCGGCAGAATGAAGCAAACGGGGGCAACAATAGTAGCGGAAAAAATAAGGGGAGTGCAGGAAGCTCCAAACGCCGCAAGAAGTAGTAGCCGCCGCAGCTCAGCCTTAACTAGTTTTCAGATATCGCGTTTTTGTTGACCGTCGCTTCGGAGATAGTCAGGAAGATTCCAGCCATGTTCCGAGTCACTCAGAATATAGAATTCTGCTACGGCCATCGCCTGTTGAACTACAGCGGAAAGTGCCGGCACCTGCACGGTCACAACGGGCTGGCGGTCATCGAACTGGAAGGCGAAGAGCTGGACGACCGAGGCATGCTTGTCGATTTTTCAGATATCAAAAAGTCGGTACGAACGTGGATCGACGACGAACTCGATCACCGCATGATCCTCAACGAGAACGATCCCGCCGTTCCGTTCTTTCAGGAACAGGGAGAGCCATTGTTCCTGCTTCCGCACAATCCAACTGCCGAAACAATCGCGAAGCTGATCTACGACTACACAAAGTCGCAGGGCTTCCCCGTCCGAGAAGTCGGTCTGTGGGAAACACCCAAGTCTTTCGCGACGTACACGGATCGGTAAAGTTAATTTGGTCAGGCCCAGGTCGCTCGAAAACTATGGTGACCTGTCCGCTACGTCTTTACGGACTCTTCTGGCGTTTCGACGTTCTCCTCGGCAGCCATTTCGTAAAGCCGAACTGTGCCATCATGGTCGGCGACTGCCAGAGTTTTCCGATCAGGAGCAAGGTCGACGTCGAAGCCGGGTGCACGCTGCCGAAACTTCAGTCGATGAAACGCCACTTCTTCTTCGGGCTTCCAGAACCATAGGAACCCTCCAGTGCGGCTGCCACCTGACGCGATGATGAATCCGTCCGGGTGAAACTGGACCCCCCATGCGGTGCAGACTTCTTTTTTCTCGTGACGCAGCGCTTTCAGAAGTCCGCCGGACTCCCAGTCGAACAACAGGACTCGAGCGTCGCCGCTGTGAGCGATTCCTTTGTCTTCGCCCGTCGCTCCGGCGCAAGCCAGCAGCGAGCCGTCCGCGTTGAATGTCATGCCTCGAATTCCGCCGACGTCGACTTCGTACTTCACGCTGTAAGTGTGGAGGAGGCTGGCGTCGATCTCGCGGACCAGTTTGCCGGACTCAACGTCCCAGTGCTTGACCACACCCTTCAGATCAGCGGAAACCAGACTCTTACCGTCCGGGTGGAACGCAACGTGATAGACGTGACAGTCGTGACCGAGCATTTCCTGGTGAAGCTTCCCAGCTGCATCCGTCTGCCAGACCCGGACGGCGCCGTCGTTTCCGACACTGGCGACGAGCTTCCCGTCGGGACTGACCGCAACTTTGCGGATTGATCCTTTATGAGCTTCGAACGAGAACAGAGGCTTTGGAGTGCCGGCTCGATCGATCCAGACGATGAGCTGTCCGACAAAATCTCCGGTCGCCATGCGATCACCGTCGCTGAACAGCGACACGCCGCCGACCCAGCTCTGATGTTCCGCCATCTCCAAACGGGAGTCCGCAGGTGCGGTGGGAACTGGCGGGTAACGTGGCTTCTTTTTCGGATCGGCCGGTGGTTCGAGAACCGGCTCTTTGCCAAGGTCCCAGCGATGAACGAAGTAGTCCCTCGCGCCGGCAAACAGAAATTGATTAGCCGGGTCATACTTGCACGCGAGAATGCCGCGATCATGCTTCAGCTCAGCCACGAGACGTGTCGCAACCGGGTCGGCGCCGTCTGGTTTAGGGACGTATTTGGGTTCGATTTCTTCCGCCGCCATGTCCGTCTCCATGGTCCAACCTGTTTTCTTCCCGTCAAATTCGTTTCTTAAATCAGCAGTTCTTTGACAGCCGAACGTTCCGGCGCACCGATCGGCACATTGTTCCCGCCGACCAGGTGAGTCGCTGTGGGGTCCAGACCGACGGCTTGCATGTAGGTGTGAAACATTTCGCCGACGTGCACGGGACGATTGGCAATTTCTGTTCCGTTGTCATTCGTTGCGCCGAGGACTCCCCCAGTCTGGATTCCACAGCCGCCCAGTACGACCGACCAGCTGTCCTGGTAGTGGTCTCGACCGTTGTCGGGTTGAATGACCGGCGTGCGACCGAACTCAGTGACCAGCATCACCAGCGTGTGATCCAGCTGCCCGCTTTCTTTCAGGTCCTGCATTAGTGTCGCGAAGGGCTGATCAAATTCCCCGAGCTGTTCAAGATGGAAGTTGAAATTCTCCATGTGCGAGTCGTAGTTGTTGTGCGTGACTTTGACGCAGGTGACTCCCTTTTGCAGCAGTCGCCGAGCGAGCAGGCAGTGTCGGCCCATGTCGTGTGAGCCGTATCGCAACTGGTCTTTCTCCGATTCCTTAGTAACGTCGAACAATTCCTTCTGGCGAATCAGCTGCGCAGCCTGGTCGTAGGAAGACTGATAGGCCTCGGTGTAAGCCGTGCGGCGGCGCTGCGAGAATCGCTGGTCGGCAAGTTGTCTCAACCTGTATCGAGTGTCGTCGAGTTCTTCGTTGAACAGGTCCGGTCGATCCACATTCAACGGTGGCTTGCCACCACTAAGCACCAGCGATGCGTGTCGCGGGCCAAGAAACGCCGCGTCCTGCCGCGGGCCCCACCGACTGGGGGTGATGTGAATGTTGCCAGGCAGGTCTTCGTTAGCGGCCAGCAGCCTGGAATAAACGGGGCCGATCCACGGGTAGGGGCCCTGTTGGGGCGGCCGGCCGGTAACGACGTACTCGCGAGCGCCGCCGTGACTGCCTGGAACTCGTTCCGCATAGACGCTGCGGACGACGGCCAGCTTGTCGGCGATCTGCGCGGTGTACGGCATCAGTTCGCAAAAGTGCGTTCCCGGTACCGCCGTTGGGATGGATCGAAACGGCCCCCCGGTATCTGTATTCGGTTTTGGATCGAACGATTCAAACTGGCTCAGCCCGCCGTTCAGCAGGAAGATGAGAACCTGTTTGTTTTTCGCTTCGATTTCTCTGGCGACGAGTGGATGGATCAACTGTCCCAGGGCTCCGACACCAGCGGCCCCTGCAACCATGTTGCCGAGCATTGAACGACGCGACACCAGGTGAGCGTTGGAATTGCACGCGGGATCGTATTTCATGTTTTCGCTTTCTCAATTCGTCAATGATTCAGGCGAAATTCTGCTGAAGCCAACAGTGACCAGACGACGGCCGCTACAGCCTTTGGTCGATCTGCTTTGCCGGCTTCGAGATGTTCTTTGACAAGGGTGCGTTCGGCTTCGTCAGGCATCCGCGACAGCACGCTGAGATATAACTCATCGGCTATCTTCGTCGAGTCGTCCAGCCCGGTGAGTTGTTCCGTGAGGTTGGACAGTTTCGCCGGCACCCAGCCCGACACGGTTTCGCTGTTTGCCAGAAACAACGCCTGTGGCAACGATGCTGCGAAGTTGCCCTCCGGCTGACCAGGAACGCTGCCGAACATTGTTACAAACTCAGCCACACGAGCAGCTCGTTTTGCACGTCGAGCCTCCACGATCTTCTCCGCATCCGGCTCCTCAGCTGCTGGCTTTTTGGAGTCAGGTTTCTCTGCTGCCTTTGCCGCTCCTTCAGTGGCTTCCTCGCTGAGTGCTTCATCGATCTGATGTTCAAGCACGGCGGAAGCCTGAGTGGCGACCAGCAGACTTTCGAAAAGCTGCTCCGGAGACAGACCCTTCATATTCGCAACAGCGAAAGAGCTGGCGGGCAGCGTTTCCGGATCGATTCCGTCGGGGATGAAACTCGACCGCTGATAGGATGCGCTGAGTGTCAGCTCCCGCAGGAATGCTTTGACATCGTATTTCGACGAGGACAGTCGCGTGGCCAGGTCGTTCAGAAGTTCCGGATGCGAGGGCGGATTGTCCGAATGGTGCATATCGAGCGGGTGAACGATGCCGCGTCCCATCAGCATGGCCCAGAGTCGATTTGCCATTGCTCGTGCAAATTCCGGCGTTTCTTTGCTGGGAAGCCTTTCTGAAAGCAGTTTCCGCAGGCTGAACTTCGGAACCGACCTGACCGTCCGCGAAGGTTTTTCGACGTACTCCTCACCTTCTTTGACCTCGGGAACTTCCATTAACACATTCAGTAATCGCGGTCCTGTTTTGTTTGTTTTGTCCGGTTCAAAGACCGATGCAAATTCAACTTCCCGCATCACGACTTCCTGCAGCACGAATTTGCCGTCAGGTTGTTTGAACGTCTTGCTGCCGGCCACGAAGA
Organism: uncultured Planctomyces sp.; assembly: GCA_937904325.1. Taxonomy (GTDB): domain Bacteria; phylum Planctomycetota; class Planctomycetia; order Planctomycetales; family Planctomycetaceae; genus JABMPE01. Next base: position 40,085 of record CALGTK010000376.1, on the reverse strand, counting down.
CCGACAGGCCGTGGTAATACTGATGGAGGTAGTCGTCGATTTCCGGGTGATCGTGACACTGCGCGCATTGTAGGTCGACGCCCAGGAACAGACGGCCAATGTCTCGAACGAGAAGGTCCTTTGCGACGGCGCGGTCAAGATAGAACTTGGCGGCGGGGCGGAGTTTCTCATCAACTCCGTCTGCACCCAGAATCTCGGCCACCAGCACGTTGAGCGGTTTGTTCGCTCCAAAGGACTCCGCGAGAAACGTTCGCCACTCCGGCGTTGTGACGTACTTGTCGGGGCGGCGTTCCATCAGCAGGACGTCGAATTCTGTCGCCATGTGAGTCGCGTAATCCTTGCTGGCAAGCAGTCGGACAATCAACTTCGTGCGTTTCTTTGTATCAGAGTCTTTAAGAAACGCGCGGGCTGTTTTGGCACCCGGAATCGTGCCCGTCAGATCGAGATAAACTCGACGCATGAATTCTGCGTCGGCTGCGGGCTCGGCTGCGGACAGTTTCTGTTCAGCGAGCGTCGCGTTGATGTGTCGATCGATCAATTGGTTGAGCGGAACGTCGTCAGCGCGGACGGAAACCGACTGCGTTGACGCGACAACGATCGCGACGATAAGAAAAGCTCGACTTCTGGTCATCAATGCGAAAACTATCAGGAGAGTCGACAGGTGGGAAGCTCGTGGAGAAGGGCGATCAAGGAAGATCGGGTGGGCTGTTTGTCATCTTCGTCCGCAAGAGATCCACTTTACTGGAAATTTCCAATCGCAAACAGGACTTCTGACAATGTCGCGAGTATTCACCTTCGTCACCGCGGTCGTTATGTGCCTTTTCCTGCTCGTGCCGAATGGGACGAGAGCTGCTGAAAAGCCGCTTGCCAGAATCGCCGTCGTTTCGAATCCGTACATCACGACACTGGCCGCGGCGGAGATCAAAGACGAGTTCGGAGGGCTGCGAGACTTTCTCGCGAAGGCCGGCCCGGACAGCATGAAGAAGACGGTCTCGCTGGTGAATGAGCTTAAGCCTGACGCGTTCGTCGTGCTGGGTTCGCTGACGTGGTCGGGTTCAAGTGAGGATTTTGCGGCGTTCGCCGAATATCTCGATCAGATCAAAGTGCCGAAGTACACCGTGCCGGGACATCGGGATCGTCTTTCTGGATCTCTTGCTGGCTATGAACAAGCGTTCGGGAAATACGATGTGCGAGACAGTTTACGAACAGTTAACGGCGTGCATCTGAGTTTTACGAGCGATCTGCATGCTGATCCGGATACGTCGACGAACCGACTCGACAAACAGTTGATCGCAGCCGGTGAGGCCAAAGCAGTGTTGCTGTTCGATGACGTGAATCGAACGATGGGCCGATCAAAGCTGACGCCCACTCACGAGAAGTTCTGGGAACTGATCGAGCGACATCATGTTGCAGCAAAGCTGAGCCCGACTCGATATGAGCATGCCCTCGGCTATGTGAACACGCTGCCGACCTGGACTGTTGGATCGACAGGATGGTCGACTCGCGGAGCGGTCACGCTACTCAACGTCTGGGCAGATCGAGTCGAAATAGCTCAGGTCAGCGATCCGTCCAGCATGGGATTTTCGCTGTCAGTACCGAATCCTGTGACGTCGCCTCGCATGCTGCCGGTGGCTGATGACCCGTTTAATTGCCCTTCGTTGAGTGAAGATCTGGCGGATAATCCCGACTTTACATTCGCGTTGATTTCGGATCCGCAGTTCGATCGCGCGACCAATCGTGCAACATTGATCAAAAAGGCCGTAGCCACCATTCGCGAACTAAATCGTTTAAATCCGGTGTTCGTTCTCGTGGCCGGCGACCTTGTGAACAACAACCTTCCGGAAGAATGGGAGCTGTTCAATAAAACTTTTGCGGAGTTAAAGCTGCCGAAGCACGTCGTGCCTGGCAATCATGATGTGCTTTTTAACTATGACTTCATGGAAGCTTCCTATTCGACTGCTTCGAAAAAGAAGCCGGAGTATGCGAAGATCGTCAAGCAGGCCTTGGCCGAAGCCGCGAAGGAAGGTTTTACCGGGCCGGCGGCGCTTTACGAGAAGTTTACGGGGGCAAAGCCGCGGCAACTCATCGAACATGGCGATTGTGCATTCATCACCGTTCCGTTTCTGACGATGCGTGCCGACGCGGAACAGATCGAGTTTCTGAAAGAGCAACTCGAACTATCCAAAGACAAAAAGCACGTTTTCGTACTTGCTCACTATCCCTCGTTGTCGGCGTTTGGAAATAACGTCCTGCCACAGTTTGGCGGCACGGAAGTTCTGTCACTTCTGAACGAGCATTGTGTGACTGGTTACCTGTTCGGGCATCGGCATCGCAACGGATTTCGGATGCACGAGCGGACTGCTCACGTGTTGAGCGACAATTGCGGAACGATCCATCTCCTGCACGTTTTTTCGGACCGAATCGTCGTTGGGCGAAAACGAGTCGGCACGCCGCTGTACGAAAAATTGACGATTCCGTCGCCCCGCGGTTGAACACATAGGGGTGTGTCAAACGGCTACTCTGGCGTGGCCCAGTTCAGATGCTTGTGCAGAAACTTGAACGATGCTTCGCCGTTAATGCTGTGCCCACCCTGGAAGTATTCGATGTCGAGTTGATCGGCGAGTCCGAATTGCGCGTACAGCCAGCGGACTTTGGCAAATTCGTGAGCGACCCAGCGATCTCGGCCGACCCGGTCATGATGCCCGCGTTCGACCATGAACGGACGCGGCAGCATCAGGTAAGTCATCTCGGCGTAGTCGAAGGTGTGGCCGAGATTCCAGTAAGGCATCTCCCACTCGATCGTTTGCATAAAGCTGAAAGACTGATCCGTCGCGGCAATTTTTCGGGTCCACTGATTGAAGTCGCCCGAGCAGATCGACAGGCAATACTTTTCAAGGATCGCTGGCACTCGTACGGCCGTTTCTCCGCCATAGCTCAGTCCGTAAAAGGCGATGCGGTCTCCGTCGACGAACGGTTGAGCATCCAGCCAGCGTAGAGTCTGGTCGTGCTGCGCAACGATGAACGAGAATAAAGTGCAGCCGATCGTGTTGGCTTTGCGATCGAGCCAGCGATATCGATCTTCGCCCCGATAAAGATTGTGCGGTGCGAATGTGATGAATCCGCGATCGGCCAATTTGGCAGCGAAGTCGTTGTAGGCAGTCCTGTTGTTATCGAGCGTATCGCGAGGCACTCCGTTGCGACCGTGCTGGCACACGATGACCGGACGCTTTTCGCCGGGCTTCATGTCTTTCGGCAGGACGAGCACACCCCACGCGATTAAATCGTCGTAAACGTCCAGGACGATGTCGTACGCGATCCAGTTGTCCGTTTCCTTGAACATCCGGGAGCGAGCGTTGAACGGAAGCAATTCTTCGTCAAATCGTCCCATGCCTTCTTCGTTAAACTTTCTCCGAAACTCCTTCGCTCCCTCAATAAAATTTTTAGAATCGTGAGTTGGATGTTGCTTCTCGGTGCTCCAGCGGTTGTTGTTGAGTTCGGGCATCAAGTTTTGAAGCATGAATTTGTCGCGGACATGTTCCGATTTCCGCACGAGCCCCTGAACGTGATTCTCGATTTGTTGAAGGGCTCGCTGGTTTCGTTCATCAGAGTTGAAGGCATGACGGTTGTCGTCCATCCGCGAGACAGGCTTCGCGGTAGCGTCCACTCCAAGTGCGGACAGAAAAGAATGCGCCGCCTGTTCGGAATACGCAGTAACAGGTGCTTCATTGCTGTCCCGGACGAAAACCGGACGATGGCCCTTCGCAGACCCGTGAATTCGGGAGAACTCGCGTTGTACTCGTGCAAAGTCCGGCGTTTTCGAGTCGCCTTTGTGACCAACCATCGTTGGTGCCTCGCTATGCTCGATGATCAAATTTCGGGGCATAATCAGCGATGCAATTTCGGCGTCGCCGAATCGTTTGAGAAGGCTCCACACATTGCGATAAATCGGTTCCGCCCAGACGTTTTCCCGTGAATCAAAGTATCCGCTGACCAATACAGCATTAATCCGCGTATCAATTGCGGCGGCGTAGAACGCGATTAACGCTCCCTCTCCGTACCCGGCAACACCAATTGGTTCTTGCCGATTTATGTTTTGCACCGCAGGCACTGGCCCATACGCTGACTGGAAAGGCTCATCTGGTCGTCTCGAGATTTCGCCAGACTGGCGGAGAATTTGGGCGGGAGGTACCTGTTCGTGTCGGACTTCCAGGCAGTCGACCGCGGCCAGGATTTTCTGCACTTCGTAGCCGATAATGTGCCGACCCATGTGGAATGCCTGGCGGTACAGCCACTCGCGTTGTGTCTGGTCGGACCGTTTCAGTCGAGCGTCCTCGGTCACAAGCTTCTGCCGATTCACCAGCGTCGGTATGAGTACTTCGACCTTGTTCGCTATCAACCGCCTGGCAATCTGCGATTCGTCGGGAACACCCTCGGCCATACCCAGCAATTGCTCGGGTGTTTGATCGGCGTCGGGGATCACAATCGCGGCGGCGACTGCCTTCTTGTCCGGTGAAACAAGCAGCCCTTCGCCCCACACTCCTTCGATCACCGGCCAACGAACCTGCGTGACCCGAAATCCGTCGCCCCTATGTACGACGACCTGCTCGGACGAAGTGCCGAAGAATTCAATTCGAGGTGGCAACCGTTCGTCGACTGCTCCAATGATCGTTCGCAGTTCCTCACGATTCGCTCGAAGTAGTGCCGCCTGCTTGTCTGCTGTGTCGTGTTTTTGTGGCCAATACCGTTTCCGCGTTTTCGAGGCGTCCGCAATCTTTCGTTCTACGAATCGATGAGCGCCATCCATTAATCGATCCGGGAGTTCATCTTCTGACCACTTGAGAACTCCGGTACCAGGTAGTTTTGTGTCGCTGCCACGAGCGACGGCTGGCATAAATAGTGCGATAAGCAGGCTTCGATAGAGGATGCTCATGTTATGTTTCCGTTTTCGGACGGCGCTGATCAGTCAACTGCATGAAGAATGCTGACTGTAGTGAATTTCGTATCCGTAAGGTGGAACGTCAGGTTCCTTGAATTGCAGCCGTCTGGCATGTGAAGATGGTCATCACTGAAAGTTTTCCTGCTGAATGGCAGCGTGGCTGCCACGGCATGAAATAAAGAAACAAACTCGCTCCTTGCGGCCTCTGGAGAAGATTATGTGTAAGAACGAAGATTTTCGACCGCTTGACCACGACTGTGTAACCCCATTTGAGCTGTCTGTCCCGACTATTCCGAGCGACTGGGATCGGCGCAGCTTTCTGAAGACGGTCGCTGGAACTGCAGCGGGAGTAGGAGCTGTCAGTCTATTGGCCGGCAGGGCGTGTGCGGATGAGTCGACTGCCAAGGCTACTCCGAAGCCGGCAGAGGCATTGATCAAGGAACTGAACAGCACGTTGTCGGACGCTCAGAAGTCGAAGCTCGTGCTGCCCTGGAATCACGGGTCCGGCGAAGGCAAAGCTCCCGCACGATATGGAATGTACAATGCCCCGTTCAACAAGCAGCGGATTGACGAGCAGTACACGAAGCCTCAACAGGAGTTGGTTCATCAAATTCTGAGGTCGATCCTCGCCGACGACGAAGGCTATCGTCGAATCAGCAAGGACGGCAGCTGGGACGACAGCGGCGCGTTCGAACGATGCGGAAGTCATATTTTTGGTGACCCATCGGGCGACGGTCAGTTTGCCTGGCTGTTTACGGGCCACCACCTGACTCTCCGCTGCGATGGTAACAGCCAGCCGGGGGCAGCGTTTGGCGGGCCGATGTACTACGGTCATCTCGATCATGGCTACAGTGAAGACAATGTTTTCAACTATCAGACGAAACGTGCCATGGCTGTCTTTGAAGCACTCGACGAAAAGCAGCGGAAGCAGGCTGTCGCCGGTGGCACGCCTGGTGAACGAGCTGGCTCGATCAAATTTCGGAAAGGTGGCCAGGCTCGACCGGGCATTGACATCGGTGACCTCAGCAAAGATCAGCAGGAGCTGGTTCAACTTGTCATGCGAGACATCCTTTCTCCTTACCGGAAAGAGGACGCTGATGAGGTCATGGATATCGTCAAGGCAAACGGCGGCATGGAAGAAATGCATCTCGCCTTCTACGCCGACAAGGACCGACCTCAAAAGGGTGAGCCGTGGCACTTCTGGCGGCTTGAAGGCCCGGGTTTTGTCTGGAACTACCGAGTGATCCCGCACGTTCACTGCTTCGTTAACATCGCGAAGGTTGCGTAACGTGAGGTTAAGAAATAAGCCAGCCGCAACCCGTGTTGCGGCTGGCTGTTTGATTTGATGCGGGAGATATGCGAACCACAAAATGAAGAGTGAGAATTACAAAGTACAAGGATGCTTGCACGCTCGCAGGACGCAATCTTGATCAAGCCGACGATCTTCACAGACGCATGCATCAGTGAAACGCCCGCGGCTACTTCCGATCATGTCTAATTTTCATTATCACTATTCATTTTGTACTGGTCATTCTGGTCAGCTCATCAAACGATCACGGCAGCTGAGCAGTCGAAAGCTGGAACGTTATCCACCAACAATGTCCGCAGTTTTCTGCAGAAGCATTGCCACGAATGTCACGGAGCTGATAATGCCGAGGCTGGCTTCCGCCCGTCAATCTGTCTGCGGAGTAGCGAGACTCGTTCAGTCGATGATTGAAACTGTTTCACAAGATCGACTCAGGTGAAATGCCTCCGAAGGATGCGCTTTGCTCCTCGCTGACTGAAATCAATCCGGTAACGAACTGGCTGAAGAAAACACTCGTCGACGCCGACCGTTGGACCGCGATGGCCGAGTTGTCCTGCGAAGACTTCATGGATCAGCGTTCGCGTGTCACCGCTCAAACACCCATTCATCGGATGCACTTACCGCCAACGATCTTGCTTGAGCGGCAATATCGCGGAAATCCTTGTTTATAGTCGATCGTTTCCGGACGAGAAAAGCAAATCTCTCGTGCGGTATCCTGGAAGCAAGTACGGCATCACCAACTAATGCGTCGTGGTTTCGGTCCGATTCAGAGGTTTATGCGATAGCTTCGTTGAGTATTTCGGCAAGGTGCATGACTCGGATGGGCTTCTTTTCCCGGCGGATCAGACCATCCATGTGCATGAGGCAGGACATGTCGTTGGCAGTGAGGATTTCGGTCCCGGCTGATTCGTGATCAGCGATTCGGTCCTGGCCCATCATCACCGAGACGGCCTCTTCACCGATGGCGAATGTACCGCCGAAGCCGCAGCATTCGTCGGGGCGTGTGAGTTCACTGATCTGAATGCCGTCCAGAGATTCCAACAGTAAACGCGCTTTATTAAACGTCAGACCGACGAGTTCTGACGAGCTTCCCAAACGGAGTTCACGTAGGCCGTGGCAGCTTTGGTGCAGGCCGACTTTGTGCGGAAAGCTGCCTTCGATTTTGTTGATTTTCAGAATGTCGACAAGGAATTCTGTCAGCTCGAATGTCTTTTTCTTGAGTGCCTCGAAGCCCTCGCGACCGTCCAGATACTCCTCGTAATGATGAGTCACCATCGCCGTGCAGCTTCCCGATGGGCAGACGACGTATTCGTACTCGGCGAAGTCGTCGAAAAACTTCTCGGCCAGCGGGCGAGTCTGCTCGGTCAGGCCCGTGTTGGCCATTGGCTGACCGCAACAGGTTTGCTCGGTCGGCACGACGACGTCGCAGCCGAAACGCTCCAAAAGGTCGACCGTGGCCAGACCGACTTTTGGGTAGAGCTGATCGATGTAGCAGGGGACGAAAAGTGCGACTTGCATAGGGATTACTGAGTGCGAGGGGCGAATTGTTGAGTGAGTTTGCGAGATTCTAGAGTATGGTTCGAGGGTTGGCGAGTTTGGTAGTGGAGAGATTCCTGACTTGCAACTCAGACGTCACAGTGTCGAAAACGAAGAGGATGTGGGAGAGCAACTCAGCGTCTTTTCCTCGTGGCTGACTCCGCGATTAAAAAAAGGTTGGTGGAGAAAATGCTGGCAAAACGGAAAACGGCGAGTCACGGTCTACCGTGACTCGCCGTTGGTTCCTGCCTGGAGACAAAGGCATTCGATTTTCAGAGTTCCCTGTCCGGTGATCCTGTCGTTCGGTGCGGGTCGATCAAGGTCAGCGTATCGGGTGGTCAATCTTAGATGTGGGAGTTGTGGTCAATCAAGGAGTAGTATGTTGAGTAGATTCGATCGACCGGACAGGGCTCTGAAACAGTTACACGATGATGTCAATCACTTAGTCGATGTCGAGGTCTTTCGGCAGCGGAACGAAGATGTCCTTTGGCAACTCGTCGGTGAAGAGTTCGACGTCGTTGAGCTTCAGCTTCGGAGCAGATTTAGATGCTGAATCAGCAGGGCGAGAGGCGACTCGCGAAGTTCGCTGATCCATGATCACCCGAGCGGCTTCTCGCATGTCTGCACTGCTTAGACGCCGCAGATTGCTGAGTTCGGCCAGTGGCTCAAGAATGCCAGCCACTTTGCGAACGGTTGATTCCATCAGCACGACATCCAGCAGGCTTTTTCGCATGCCGTCGATCGTAATGACTTGCGTCTGCAATTCGTCATTGAGGTCCGTCAGAACTTCCAGAGTGTCGACAGCGTCGGCAACTTCAGCAGTCTGCCGATTCAGCGTGTCCTGAATTTCGACGAGCTGATTCAGGTTTCCTTCGGCGGAATCCAGATCGGTTTCGGCGATCAGCGCGTCACGCAGAGTGAAGAGTCGTTCGGTATTGGCGAAGGCGGATTCAGTATTACCACCTTGGGAAACAACAGCGTCTTTCAGTGTGAAGAGCTCTTCAGCATTCTGCTTGGCTGTTTCCAGACCTTCTGACTTTTCATTGATGTCGCTCTTCAGGGCGATCATGTTGCGAGCTGCTTCGTGAGCGGCGGCGACATCGTTTGACTCGTTGAAAACGTCATTCTTGATCGCGGCCAAAGCGGCGACGTGTTCCTGAGCAATGTCAAGACCTTCGCCGTTGGTCATGATCTGATTCTTCAGTTCGCCGAATTTCTGAACGGCATCGTAAGCGCTGTCGATGTTTGCAACTTCGACTTCAGCAGCGTTTCGGACTTTGACTAACTGATTGATCGCAGATATGGCGTTGCCGGTATTTTCACCGGATTCAACAAGGTGTCCCTGCATAGCAACCATGCGGTCGAGACTGACTTCAGCCGACTCAACATTGTCAGAGTTTCTTAGCACTGCGTTTTGCAGACCGACAAGGCGGTCAAGCTTTGAAAAAGCTGCCGTTGTGTGGCCAGCTTCGTCTTCGATTTCTGTCCGAAGCTGAGCGATAGCACTCATGCTGACTCGAGCGTCTTCGAGTTGTCGGTACTGCGATTTCAGGCTGGTGAGCAGGTTGTTTGTTTCCCAGACCTGGTTGCGAACTCCGACGAGTTCTTCCATATCACGTTCGACGGACGAGAGTTCGGTTCGGACTGAGGCAAGTTCTCGCATCATGGGCCGTCGTACCATGATGTCCATGCCTAAGAATCCGGTGGCGAGGCCGACAAAGAGCATGCTCCATCGGAACGCAGGGCTGGCGACAGAGTCGTTTGTCGCCGACGATTGATCGTGGCCTGAAATTAACAAGGCTACTCCTCCAGGTCTGGAAATGTGGCAATCATCAGAAGATGTCTTGGCCTTCCTCGACAGCAAAGCATCTACAACTTTGTGGCTTGCGTGCCAGTTTGGTTGAGATACCTATTGACGAACCGCGGGAAGGTGCGTTTGCCTGGCCGAACTGTTAAGCGAGTGGGTTCATCCAGTAGGGCAGTGAAACAAAGCGGGTAAGTCTCGGAAGGTGGCAATGATCGTTGCCTGACTGCTCGAATTCAGTGACAAGGTCACGGCAGGGAATACTCACTGGTGCCTGTCAAACGTGAGTGGCCGATACGCGGCCGGGCTCACTTCAGGATGCCGATTCGAAACAGGCTGCACGGAAAGGGCTTCCGAAACATGTCAGAGAACGCGACATTCTGTGATCGAATCAACTGGAACAATCGACAAACACCAGCTCGAAAACCAGTGTTGACTGTTGCTCCCACACCACCAGATATCGCCAGATTAACCAACCGGAATTGCTTCTCTTTGCTTCCTGACTGGACAAATTTATGAGGTCCAGGTTACAGCCGTTACAATGTATCGCTGCCGTCATGGTCGATACATCGCGACCGAAGATCGGTGTGCCAAAACGGGGTCAGACGAAGTCCGAAAGAATGCGAACAATTTCGGTCTGTAGCTCTCCCCCGGTAACGTGAACCTGGCCTTCTGCGTCGACGTAAACATCAACTTCGCTACGGACGCCGAATTCAGACTGGTAGATGCCCGGCTCGATAGAGAAGCAGGTTTGCTTCATTACGAGTCGGTCTTCGCGAGTTTCCAGGTTGTCCATGTTGGCACGGGGTCGATCCATCTTCGCCCACAGATCGACAAGCACAAAGTCACCTTCGTGGATCAATGTTTCTCGCCCGTACCAGTTTTGTAATGAGGGTTACCGCTGTGTGGTCCCACGCCGACGATTGGCGGGTGGTAAGTCGTCATCTTGTTCTTCGTGAAGTGGTCCATGATGACGTCGCGAACGCAGGTTTCTTCAACAGAGCCATTCGCTCGGACCTGCTCCGCGATCAATGTCCAGGCGGTAGTGAAAGCCGCGTTTGTGTGTGTGGCTGCTTCGAGGTGCATTTGTCACTGCTCATCGTCCCAGGTGGCCTCGAACGACTGAATCAGGTCACTTGAAGGTACGATTTCCGGTCCGAAACTGCGGACGAGCTCGATTGTGCCAGCGTCGACTTTCGCAATGTACGGGTTGGATTTTCGTGGCGAGTACTCCATCGCAATGCGCGAGTGGCCGTTCGTCAGTGCTTCGATACCGGCTTCCAGTTGCTGCCACTTCAAATAGATCGTCTTGTTGCCGGGCAGGTGATCAAACACGTCCGACTCAATACGATGGACAAGTATGTGTGGCGTACCTTCACGTGGGATGACGTAGAAGCAGCGGCGCGAAACCATTTGCTCGTCGGGCAATTAAAGCACCTGTCGCGCGAAGATATTGCTTCCTCGAAAATCACAAAGCAGCCAGGCATCAACGTTCAGTTCGGCGAGGGCTGCCTGAATCCTTCCTGGATCAAACATCGCAATCATTCCGTAACTGCTGGTGCGTATTGCGATACCAGAATCTTCGAAGCTAATAAGTGATGAGCCATCAGAAGCCAGCAGCGCCTGATCCAGAACCTTGTCGAGTTGTGGACCCTGCTGGCGCGACGGTTGGAACTGCGATCAAACCGCCAGTTTCAAACTTCTCTCGTCGACTTGCGTATCGGATCGGGAAAGATGGCCAGATGGTGTTTCGATTATCGTCTGCCTGGTCATCGATGAAATCGGAAACGGGGCCATCAAAAATCCGACCCGATGCGAACAGGCTTTCGCTGGCGTACTGCGTGAATCCAAGCCATTGACGGTCCGGGGCGATGATTCCGAAGAGGTTGGCACGCTCAGGTCGAAACTCCATAAAGTTTCGTTGCAACGGCGCGGTGTGCAGTGCCGTCAGTAAAAATGCCATCGTTACGTAACCAGCGATGAGCCCAGAACTCCAACGGCCGATGTCGTGTGTAAGGCCGTTCATTTCGATGTAACGCGGCGAGAGCTTTTCCATTAACGCTCGTAATCCGAAAACAAGGCCGCCAAACAGACCGACGAGCATGATCACGTCCCAACGGTATGACCAGGCTCCGTCACTGATCAGGTTGCTTTGGGCGAATGCGGCGAATGGTTCGAAAAAATTCATCGCCAGTAGCCCCGAGATGATGATCACGAGGCAACTGACCGCTGCGCCGAAGCCGCCTTCGCCGGCGACGCACCAGGTAACGATTCCCCAAACGACCAGCAAGATCACATCAAACATCTAAGCAGCTCCGATGCTGGGACTTCCGGCTAAATTCTTTTGAATTCTGTACCGTGTGGTGCGTCTTGAGACGCCCTGCCGGTTGATCATGGACGTTATTCTGGCAGGCTTGGTTGCGAGATCACGTCGGTAATCCTTGTAACGAACTCGCTTAACTCCGGATAAGTTCCAGGGCCAAGATTACTGTGATTGCCTTCGGCGGACCATTCGCCAATGACCGTCTGAACTTCTTCTTCGTTGGGTTCGCCATTTTCCAGAGTCAAGAAACGAACGGACCCATCCGGTATGTTTTGTGATTGGTCAGTGATGTCGACTGTAAGGACAAGAGCGACAAAAAATGCTTCCGTAGCAAAGCGGGGAGCGGGCATCTCCAGGATTGTGCAGGGAAAGGGGCCAACTCGAAGTTTATGAATCAGGATATCGTCCAGCGTCAATTCGATTGGCTGGTTGTGTTGTTTGCAGGTTTCAACGACTTTGTTCCAAAGATCAGACAGATATTCTTTGCCGTCGGTCGCGGCTAATGAAGTGACACATTCTGTCGGATTTTCGAATGCGGCTTTACGAAGGACGACATGAGCGAACGAATAGTGATCGCACCGGGGATGCGATTCGTTCTTACTTTTACTTTTTACTCCTCGTGAGAAAAAATCAAAAAGTCCCATAGGTGACTTTCGGTCAGATTGAAAACTCGTATCCGGCCATTAAGGTAATTGCAGAATGCGCGATAAGTGCCTGCCTACTTAACGACGCGCATCAGTTCTTCGATAGACGTCACTCCTTTAACGACTAACCGCAGTCCTTCTTCCTGCATATAGAGCATGCCGTTCTTGCGGGCTTCGGATTTTAATTGTGACAACGGTGCTTTTTCGCGAATCATGTCGCGTAGCCGGTCATTGATTTCGAGGAACTCGAAAACGCCCACTCGTCCTCGATAGCCCAGGCCTCCGCACGCCGTGCATTCTTCTTTCGGCTTCCTGGGAGGCCGGTAAAACTTTTCGATTCGATCGACGGGCAGGTTGGCTTGTTTGAGGAATTCAGCCTTCGGCTTGTAAGCTTCTTTGCACTTGGGGCAAAGTCGACGTGCAAGACGCTGAGCAAGGATTCCAGAAATGGAACTCGCAAAAAGAAACGGCTCGATGCCCAGGTCGAGCAGGCGGAACAGGGCGGTGATTGAATCGTTCGCATGGACTGTTGAGAATACGTTATGCCCAGTGTTGGCAGCCTGGCAGGCGATCTGCGCAGTCTCGTCGTCTCGAATTTCCCCAACCATGATCACGTCCGGGTCCTGACGGAGAATGCTTCGCAATGAGTTGCCAAACGTTTGACCTGACTTTGTGTTAACTTCGATCTGAGTGATATTTTCCATCTGGTATTCGACCGGGTCTTCGATCGTGATGATGTTGTGCTGGTAGGCGTCGATACTTTTCAGGGCTGCGTACAGTGTGGTCGACTTCCCGGCACCGGTTGGGCCACAGACTACAAGCAGACCGTGTGGCTGGTGGACAATGCCCAACAACTTTTCTTCCAGAGCTTTGCGAAAGCCGAGTTGTGGCAGTGTGCCAGTATTAGCTGACTGATCGAGAATACGTAGACTCATTTTTTCGCCGCCGCGGATTCCCTGCGTGGCGACACGGAAGTCGATCTCTCGTCCTTCGGTGATTGCTCTGAAACTTCCGTCGAGCGATCGGCGTTTTTCGGTGATGTCCATTGCGCCGAGCACCTTGAAGATGTTCAACACGGCATCACCGAGCGCTCGGTCGAATGGCTCGACGGGATACATTACGCCGTCGATTCTCATGCGAATATTCATCGTGTCTTCGCGCGGTTCAAGATGGATGTCAGTCGCTCGGCGGATCAGGGCGTCGTAGACCACTTCCTTCGCGGCCATGAACCCTCGCGAGTTTTCGACCTGCTTCGTTCGCGAGGTGTCGATGCGCCCGGTTTCTGTCCGACCGACAAATTCGATGTCAGGGCCATTTCCGGATCCGACTTCGCCATCACCTCCGATGTTGATCCCGATTCTCGCCAGTAATCTGATGCCGACGCGGCGAATGTGTTCCGGAGTTAGAACTTTGGCTTTGTCTGGAACTTTGGAGTTACGTTCTTTGACGTAAAAGCCGAGCGGCGTCCCGGTCGAGGCTCCGATCAGTGCGAATGCCAGAAAGAATGAGGGCGAGGTGACTGCCAGCAAAAGTCCGGCAGCTCCCACGCCGAACATCATCGAGTTCCAGAAGTCGCTGCGGACTTTCAGGGACGTACTGTCTTCATTAACCCAGGCGGACGACCAGACCCAGAACGACAGCAGTCCGATATAGAAGATCAATCGAAACAGGCTGAAATACCCACCTGCTTGCGGGAATGGGGTCTTCGAACTGTTGGGCTTAGCGTTTCCTCGAAAGAACGGAACTGGCGATGGTGGCCAGGCGGAGGCTGGAACAGCATCAACCACTACTTCCACCGGCGCTGGTGGTTCCCCGGTCGCACCCGCATCAGCTGGCAGTGTTGCTTCCGTTGCTGGGGCAGCAGGCTGGTCTCCCGGGGCTGTCGATGTCTGTGCGATGACAGAATTCGCACACAATAGCAGAGCCCCGAAGACGATGCCTGAACTGGCGATCGTTCTGCAATGATGAGTATTCATATCTGTACAGCAACTGAGGGCAGTTACCCGCTGGCCGCAACCAATCGACCCGCTCGGAAATATTCCTGGAATCTTAGTGAGCGTGCCTCCCCTTTTCTACACTCGCCGTCCAGATCGTTCCGCCAGATCGGCAGTCAGGGTCATCGACTGCATTGCAAAATTGCAGTTTCGGCATGAGACTTCCTGAAGTAAATCTCAGTAAATTCAGTTTCGATGCCCACACGTTTGATCGACGTTTACGGAGTTTCTCATGGACGACTGTTACCGCATTGCTGATTCGAGCCAGATCCTCTCACCGGCTCTGGTCGTCTTTCGCGACATGGTCGAGCAGAACCTGGATCACATGATTGAAATCGCCGGTGACGCCTCGCGACTTCGACCGCACTGTAAGACTCACAAAACGCGTGAGATCATCGAACTGCAGCTTGCTCGCGGAATTGTTCGACACAAATGTGCGACGTTTGCCGAAGCTGAGATGCTGGCCGACGCGGGCGTTGCAGATGTGTTCCTGGCATACAGCCTGGTCGGGCCCAACATCGACCGAGCCGTCGCTTTTCGGCAGAAGTATCCGGACGTCGAATTCTCTGTCACGGCTGACCATGAAAAACCGATCAGGCAACTTGGTGCCGCGATGGCTGCAGGATCGCTTAGTGTCGGCGTTCTGCTTGATATCGACACCGGGCAGCATCGGACGGGCATTCCGGTTGGACCTGAGGCAAAGCGACTTTATGGCTTGATCGTCGAGACAGAAGGTCTGACTCCGAACGGCTTCCACGTTTACGACGGGCATCAGGAACAGACAGATCGCGATGAACGTCGAGCGGCCGTCAACCAAGAGTGGGATCGCGTTGCAGAATTCCGAACTGGTATTGAAGCGGAAGGCTGGCTTGTTCCTCGACTTGTTTGTGGAGGCACGCCGTCATTCCCAATCTACGCCGAGAAGACGGATTCCGGCATCGAGTACAGCCCCGGCACGTGCGTCTACAACGATGCGGGCTACGGCGGCAGGTTTCCGGATATGGTCTTCCCGCCAGCAGCCATGATGTTGACTCGAGTCATCAGCCGTCCAACTCCGACGCGAATCACGCTCGACATTGGCTATAAGGCCGTTGCGTCTGACCCGCCGGCCGGCCAGCGATTGAGCTTCCCGGATCTGCCCGATGCCGAAGCTGTCCTGCAGAACGAAGAACACCTCGTTCTGGAAACTTCGCGGGCAGAAGAATTCGAACCGGGCGACGAATTGCTTGCCATCCCTCGCCACATCTGCCCGACATCGGCCCTGCACCGAGCCGCCTACGTCGTGTCCGCAGGAGAAGTCATCGGCCAATGGCCAATTGCCTCGCGAGACCGCTGGATCACGATTTAACAGTGTCGTTCATTTTTGAAGCTCGCTGTGTCGGACCTTGAATCGATCAGGTGAAACTTCGCAGAGCCACCATGTGAGGGTGGAACCTGCAGTTCTTCAAACTGACATCCCGCGTTTCGCTCTTGCTCTTCGCTAATTCCGGATAGATGGCCTCTTTCGGTGCTTTCCGAAGATAGACGATAAGATTTTGCATTCCGAAATTTTCCGGATGGATGGCGAGACTGTCGTTTGGAATATCCAACGCTCCGCATTTCGGCCTTTGATATTCCCGGGCGGGCGAAAGGACGCAGCTTTGGAATCGCACCCTGGAGAATAATTCAGCCAGTGATATCGCCGAAATTGTCATCTGCGTCTGCTGTCGTCGCGGTGGTAATGTTGACTGTGATCAGAAACGCGACGCAATGGACGCAGATGACAATTTCATCGAAGACAGAGTTGCAAACCGAAGTTTCTCATTGCAAGTCCTGACTCGGATTACTTTGGACAGCCACCCATGGCTGAGCATCGATTCTTCTGTGAAGCATCCGGTAGACGAAAACGGCGGGAAGATCGAGTGTCTCCCCGCCGCTTAATGTTGTTAGTCGCTCATTGAGGTGGCAATCGAAATTGCAGCGAACTCGTTGCTTACTCTTTCTCGTCTGCTTTGATTTCGAACCTGGCGGCTGCAGCTTTGACGTCGCCAAGGTCGGTTTTGGCTCCGTTTTTAATCGTTGCCTGCATGGCTTTGTCGAGGTAACCGACGCGCTCCTGCCAGACGACAAAGGTGTAATCGCCAGCGGGGAGTTTCGGGATGGTAAACCTGCCGTCGGCATCAGTGACCGTTGCGTAGGGGTGATCGACCACCAGCCAGTAAGCCTGCATCCATGCATGGATGTCGCACTTCACCTGCATCGGCAGCGGCTCTTTCGAATTGAACTTTGGCATCTTGATGCCGACTCGATCGTTCGGAGCAACGATGAAGTTTTGCCCTTGATTGAACACCGGGTAAGTGTGCGTGTTGTGCGCCACATTGTCGTCAGATTTCACGACAACCGTCTGGTCTGTTCGGACAACCATCGCGTGTGGTTTGAAGACACACGCTTTCTGGTCGAAGACAACTTCGGCCTGTTTGCTCTTTGCCAGTTCCGGATGAATGGCACTTTTAGAAACTTTCTTCAAGTACACGAAGACGTGCTGGATGCCTTTGTTATTTGGATTAATGACCAGCGAATCGTTGGCAGTGTCTTTAATCGCACAGCATGCTGGCAGTTTTGCAGCAGGGTTGTTTTTATTGATCTTCGGTAGCAGCTTGGGGACGTCGCCGTCGAAAATGATTCGGCCGGTCAGATCGCCGTACCCGTCAGCGGCGAATGATTGAGTGGTCAGGCCAGCGACGACTGCGGCGAGCAGTACGGCGGTCTGGCGGAAACGTAAAAGCATGTTAAAGCTCCTGAAAACTGTTTCGGCGGCATCGGTAGTTGCCTCGGTGTGGAGAATGTTCCGACCGATTGACCTGACGAAGAAACCACCTGCACGAGGAATGGGGCACTGTTTAATTCGATGTCCTGCGATACGCCTCAAATCAGGTAACCGCGGTAGGAGTTGTAGTCAGATCACCTGATTTCGCCAGTATCCGAAAAGCCGTTTATAATTGGCCATTTTACGCATTGTCTAAGTCAGCACTGAACCCGTTGTGGCGGATTTTCCGGTTTCAGCTTGAAGAAGCTCACCGGCGTGATGCATCAGAGGATTTGTGTGTAGTTGCCGGCAGGTTAAGGATGTTTAAGGGCGGCGATCAGGCGGGAACCGCTGACTGTGCAGCCAGCTGGAGCCAGTTTACAGTCTGAAACATTCGATTGCGAGTAAACTACCCCCAATTTCCAGTAGTGAAACAGCTTACATGGACATATTGCGATGTGTTGTGATCGGATGTGGACGCATGGGACTTGCACATGCTGAGAGGTTGGCTGGTGATTCGCGATCTGAACTGGCCGGATTCTTTGATGTCGACCGAGAAGCCGCGATGCAGCTTCGAGACCGAGTCGCCGCGGTCGCACCGGTGTTTGACTCCGCCGAGGATGCCTTTGCTCAGGCGAATGCCGATGCTGCCGTAATCTGTACGCCAACTTCCGTCCACGCGGCGCAGGTTCGGTGCGCCGCCCGACACGATCTGCACGTTCTGTGTGAAAAACCGCTTGCTGCAACACGGGACGAGATCATCGGCTTGATCGATC
The DNA here is from genome assembly GCA_937904325.1 of uncultured Planctomyces sp. Classification (GTDB taxonomy): domain Bacteria; phylum Planctomycetota; class Planctomycetia; order Planctomycetales; family Planctomycetaceae; genus JABMPE01. The sequence goes on along the minus strand of CALGTK010000376.1, from coordinate 21,981 downwards.
TGTCGCAAAGTCTCAGCTATCTGCACTTCATGCTTGGTTACCAACGTCGCTTCTGGGCGATCTACCGGCGGTTGAAAGAAGAGATTGAATCCGGCCAATGGGGCAACATCGTCAGCGTGACGGCTGTGAACTCAGAACGCTGGCAGCAGACAATTGCCGGAACCTGGCGAGACGATCCCGATATCAACTACGGTGGCTATCTCGGCGACGCAGGCAGCCATCGACTGGACGGGCTGTTTTACGTAACGGGCCTTGGACTCGGCAATTTCTCGGCACGCAGCACTAAAGCAGGCAGCAACGTCGAGATCGTCACCCTGGTCAACGGGGAATTACTTGACGATGGAGATCGCGTCGTGCCATTTTCGCTATCGTTCATGGGGAATGCAAATTCGTTTCATGAGGAGTTGTTCATCCACTGCGAGAAAGCTGACCTCATCATCCGGGACTTTCAGTTTTTCATTGGCCGCGACAACAACGTCGAATTGATCAATCTGCCGGCTGAACATAGTGGTCGGGAATCAACTGACAACCCGATCACTGGATTTCTCGATGTGGTTACGGGCGTCGCGGATAACATGTCGCCACTCGAGTGCGCGCTCCCCGTGTTTGACATGACGACCGCCATCCTGGACGCTGCCGAAGAACAGAACTCATAGTCAGGCTTGGTCTGACGAAGTCATAAGACGAAACAGGAGTAATCCCATGCCCCGCTTTAGCTGCAGTCTTGCCGCTGCCATCTTATTTTCGATAGCGGCGAATTTTTCGGCTGCGGAGCTCAGTCCGCAACTTAAGGCCGTCCGAAGTGTCTCTCGCGAGGGGCAGGGCAACGAGGCCGCTGCCGCCGCAGTGCGAACCTTGTCAGCGGCTTCGGCCAGTGACCTCTTGCAGATTCTCATTGGCTTCGAAGGAGCGTCACCGCTCGCCGCGAACTATCTTCGAAACGCTGTTGAATCAGTTGTCGATCGACACCTCGCCGCTAACAAACCCCTTCCGGCGAAACAGCTTGAAGCGTTCGTGCTGAAACGTTCGAATGATCCCCGAGCACGACGGTTGGCGTTCGAGGTTCTGGCGAAAGTCGACTTAACGGCCAGCGATCGACTGATTCCGAAGATGTTGCTTGATCCGAGTCCCGAGTTCCGACGCGACGCTGTTCAACGCCTGGTCGGCGAAGCGGAAGGACTTGGCAAAGACTCTGCCGACAAAGCAAAACAGGTTTATCGTAAAGCACTGTCAGGCGCGACGGATTCTGATCTGGTCAAGAAGATCTCGAAGTCGCTGAAGGATCTGGGTGACGAAGTTGACCTGGTTACCCACTTCGGATTTCTGACCGACTGGCGAATTGTTGGCCCGTTTGACAACCGCGGGTTCATCGGTTTTGACATCGCCTACGCACCTGAAAAGGAACTTGACTTTGTCGCGAAGTTGCAGGCAAAGGATGGCGAAGTTGCCTGGGGCGTGATCACCACGTCCGACGAGTTCGGCATCGTCGACATTGCGAAGTCTGTTGCCCCGCACAAGGGGGCAGTCATGTACCTCGCGACTTCCTACGAAGCGGCCGCCAACCGCAACGTCGAGTTTAGATTCGGAACACCGAACGCCTGGAAGTTGTGGGTCAACGGAAAGTTCCTCTTCGGCCGGGACGAGTATCACCGCGGGATGGCCATCGACCAGTATCGTGTTCCTGCAAATTTGAAAGCCGGGAAGAACGTCATTCTGTTGAAACTTTGTCAGAACGAGCAGGATGACGACTGGGCACAGAGATATCAGATTCAGATTCGAGTCTGCGATCCATCGGGTGTTGCCGTTCTGCCAGTGAAATCAGGTTCCAGATCAACGACCGGTATGAGCCCATTGAAGCGACAATCAAAGAGACTTACAGCGAGCGCAGAAGGAGCTTCCCAATGATCAATCTGCATAAGATATCTGCCTGGCGCATTGTTCCGCTGGTTGTCGCGGTTGTATTTTCAACCAGTCTGAGAGGAGCCGACTGGCTTCAGTTTCGAGGAAACAACGTTTCGGGAGTCTCCGCACTTTCGGCGATTCCCGCCACCTGGTCCGATACTGAAAACGTTGCATGGAAAGTTGATCTGCCCGGTCGGGGAGCGTCCGGAGCGATCGTCATCGGCAATCAGGTCGTCGTGACCGCAAGCAGCGGTTTCCGGCAGGACCGTCTGCACGTCCTGTCCTTTGACCGGGTGAGTGGTAAGAAAGTCTGGGAACGTCAGTTCTGGGCAACGGGCCGCACGATGACTCATCCCAAAATGTCTGTCGCCACTCCGACCCCGGCTTCGGATGGCGAGCGAATTTTCGCGTTCTACTCCAGCAACGATGTTGTTTGCCTGGATCTCGACGGAAATCTGCAATGGCTGCGCGGTCTGACTCACGATTTTCCGAATGCCAGCAACAGTCTCGGGATGTCCTCATCGCCAATTGTGATTGGTGACACGTTGATCGTTCAGGTTGAGAATGATGCCGAATCTTTCGCCGCAGGACTGGATACTTCAAACGGAAAATCTCGCTGGAAGAAGGTTCGACCGAAGAAAGCAAATTGGACATCGCCAACATTGTGGCAGGAAGGCGATGCTGCCCCGATGGCACTTCTTCAGTCTTCGGCCGGAATCGAAGCTGTCCATCCGCGGACTGGCGAAACGATTTGGAAGTTTGGCGCTGGTGCCTCAACGATTCCGTCGTCTGTCGTCACGCCGGACTCCTTGCTGATTCCGTCAAACGGCCTGACCGCGGTGCGACTCGGTGACAAGGTGGACGATGAAGCAGGTTCGCCGGAAGTTCTCTGGAACGACCGAAAGCTCGGGCCTGGTACCTCCAGTCCGATCGTGGTCGCCGGAAAAGTCTTTGTCGTAAATCGTGCTGGAGTCCTGCAGGCCGCCGACGTAAACACAGGCAGCCTGCTGTGGCGACTGCGACTGAAGGGGCCATTCAGCGCGACTCCGGTCGCCGCTGGCCAGCATCTCATTTTCTTCAATGAAAAGGGAGACGCTCAGGTCGTCGACATCAGTGGAGCCGAAGGCGAAATCGTCGGCGAGAACACAGTCGGGGAAACAATTCTGAGCACACCTGCCATCGCAGACAATGAAATGTTCGTTCGCAGCGACGGTCATCTCTGGAAGATTGCGAAGTAGACGAATTAATCGCAGCGGCAGATCGGATTCAGTGCGTGGTTTCAAACTAGGAAACGAAGAACGCAGAGACCTGTCCGGCCTCTGCGTTCTAGCTCTGTTTAATCTGCGATTTCTGGTCCCGACACTACTGATTTGCGGTCTCAAGGCGAGCGAGATTTTCGGCAAAGTGGCGTGGGTCTTCGGCGAAGGTTGATCGGTGCTTCAGCGAGCGGAACAGAACGACTCTGCCGCGATAGACGGCCGCGGTTGAGGCGGCTCCGAGAGTTACTTTTTCGCAACGGACGGAAGCAACCGGGCAGTGACCGTCGGCCAGTGGCCAGTACTTTGCCGGTGCGGCTTTGAATGCCTGCTGATGTTTTATTGTGGCGAAGTGCAGTTTGACTCCGCGGTACTCTTCGGTAATCTTCGCGCGTCCGCGGACGAGGTCTCGGTCGTCGAGCATCGACACCAGGCACATTCTTGAGAATGCGGCCTGAGGTGCTGGCATTCGAGCGGCGATGGGTTGAGTCACTGGCTTCCTGGGTGTTTTCTTGACAACGGCCTGTTGCAGCTGGGTCTGCTTTTTCTTGCAGAACGGTGCGAGTTGTTGAGTCATCTGCGCCGCCGGGTGGAAGCCTTTGATTCTGCCGACCACGTTCAGCTCGGGAGAAATCACGACTGTTGAAGGAAAGGCTTCGATGCTGAGCAACTCGACGGCTCGTTCGTTTTCATCAGCGTCCAGCACGACGGGCACGAAGTATTCGTTGACTCGAGCGATCACTTTCTGATCGGTGAAAGTTTCATCCAGCAGTTTGTGGCAATAATGGCACCACGACGCGGTGAACGTGATCAGGATTGGCTTGCCTGTTTTTTGAGACTCGATAGCTGCCTTCTTGAGATCACTGCCCCACTTCAGTTCCGCCGCTGAGCCAGCACTCTGGAAGATCACCAAAAGGACGAGAGCTGCGACGAAAGTGACCGTTTTTTGCCCGAACTTCATATCGCACCTGGCGTTAGCGAATGATCAATTGACGGTATGTTCCGGCCATGACCGGCTTTCTCGCCTTCCAACACTCACTATCGGCACAATCGGGGGGGCGAACTGTAACTCACTAGACATTCTGCCGGTGGGATTCTTAACAACTCAGAGTTTCAAGCGAGAATGGAGACTGGAAGACGCGAAAGTTTTGGAATTGTCGGAGTGAATCCAGAAATGGACTCAAGTTTGCCCCACGCACGAAAAAAAGGCTGCTTCGTCGGAACGAAGCAGCCTTTGAGAAATCTGTGAGCGAGCTTGTCGCTACTCAGTGATGATGTCGCGGACGGTTCCGCCGCCGGGAATCATCGGCAGGACGTGTTCCTGGTAGGGACAGATCATTTCGAGCAGGTAGGGGCCGTCGTATTTTATCATTTTTTCGATCGCGGCTGGCAGCTCGTCTTTCTTGCTGACCTGTTGCGAGCCGACTCCCATGCTCTCGGCCATTTTAACGAAGTTCGGAAAAGTCTCACCGAAGGTTCCGTCACCGTCGCCGGTCGCCATCTTGTCGTCGATATGACCGAGGTAAGTGTGGGCTCGGTTGCCTTCCATGAACCGGTCTTCCCACTGCATCACCATGCCGAGGTGCTGGTTGTTGAGCAGGAAGACTTTGACATTCAGCTTTTCGCAGAATAGCGTGGCGAGTTCCTGAATGTTCATCATGACGGAGCCGTCGCCGTCGATGTCGATGACAAGTGCATCCGGATGTGCCGCCGCGACGCCCATTGCTGCCGGCAGACCGAAGCCCATCGTTCCCAGGCCTGAGCTGCTGAGCCATCGTTTCGGTTTGCTGAATTTGTAGTACTGAGCCGCCCACATCTGATGCTGACCGACTCCGACCGCGACGTAAGTGTCGAGGTCTTTTGTCTGCCGCCACAATTCCTGGATGGCTTCCTGCGGGTAGATGAATTCGTCGGACTGTGTGTGTTTGAGCGGGAACTTTTCTTTCCAGTCAGAACACTGAGTGCGCCATTCGTCGATCTGCGGGCAGTCGTCTTGGGAAAGAGCAGTGTTCAGAGCGACGAGGAAGTCCTTCACATCAGCGACGACCGGGATGTGAGCTTCTTTATTCTTGTGGATTTCCGACGCGTCGATGTCGACGTGGATGATCTTGCCGTGCAGAGCAAACTCGTCCAGCTTGCCGGTCACTCGGTCGTCGAAACGAACGCCCAAAGCCAGTAGCAGGTCGGCTTCGTCAATCGCCTTGTTGGCGTAAACGGTGCCGTGCATTCCGAGCATGTGCAGAGACTGCTCGTGATCGCCAGGAAACGCTCCGATACCCATCACGGTTGTTGTGACTGGGATACCTGTCTTCAGTGCAAAGGCTGTCAATTCTTCGGCCGCGTCTGCGTTGATGACGCCGCCACCGACGTAGAGGATCGGCTTCCTGGACCGGCGGATGGCGGCAATTGCCTGACGGATTTGCTCTGGAGCGACTTTCCGTTGCAGCGGACGATAGCCTGGCAATTTCATGGCCGGGTCGTAATCGATTTCATCTTCCGGCATCGAGGCAAGCTGGATGTTCTTCGGGAAGTCGATCAGGACTGGCCCAGGACGACCGCTTTTGGCGACGAAGTAGGCTTCCCTCACGATCCGTGGAATCGACTCGAGGGCTTCTCGAACGGAAGCCGGGTCTGTGTGATCTTCGGCCGTGATCATGTAGTAGTGCTTGGTGACCGCTCGGCAGATCTCGACGATCGGTGTTTCCTGGAAGGCGTCAGTCCCGATGACAGCCTGAGGAACCTGGCCGGTGATCGCGATCAGTGGAACACTGTCCATCTTGGCATCGGCGATCGTGGTGACAAGGTTGGTGGCTCCGGGCCCGCTCGTCGCCATGCAGAGGCCGACGTTGTCCGTCGTTCGCGAGTATCCCTGAGCTGCGAACCCGCCGCCCTGTTCATGTCGTGGTAGAATTGTCCTGATTTGATCTTTCCGGCGAGTCAGAGCCTGATGCAGAGGCATGCTCGCTCCGCCTGGATAGGCAAAGATGGTGTCGCCGCCGTTTCGAACCAGAGCCCCAATTAAAATATCGGCTCCGGTGATCGTTTTGGTACTGGTTGAACTCTGCTGGGCGGTCGACACTGTGCTGTTTCCTGAATAAACGGAGTGAGAACGAATCAACAATTGTACCGCGACTCTCAGACGGTCGCGAGTGTTGATTTCGGTTTCGGGGGGCTGGATTGACACCTCCGCGGAGGCGATATCGGTACGACAAACGACCGACACGGTGTAAGGTCGGTTGGGTTATGTCGATTTTGTGGTTCAGGCGGACCACGCGATCAAGTTCAAGTTGCAAGCTGGCTAAGTTACGGCGACTTCACAACGTTCCGACTCGACCGTGAATTCCGGATCGTGGCGAACCTGAAGCACTGTATCGATTGTCCTGGGTGACTGCAGGTTCGCGGTCGTCTGACGAATTGTCGCTTGTTGTGGCGGCGAGTTGGCGACCGTAGACTATCGATTCGGCTGCCTGCGCCGAGTCCGATTCCACGAGCCAGCATCTTCCGCGTTCCGCCTTCTGACCAACCATCCGCATCCAAAGCATGAGAAGCAGTATGGATTCGAGCGACAACGAACAGCATTCCTTTGAGACTCGGTGTGTTCATACCGGCGTGAATAAGGACTCTTCTTATAACAGCGTGATCACGCCGATTTATCCGAGTTCGACGTTTTATTGGGACGATCTCGACACTACAAAAGGGTACGACTATACGCGCAGTGGCAATCCGACGCGCACGGGTCTCGAAGAAAACATCGCCGCCCTTGAAGGCGGGGTCGAATGCCGCGCGACCAGCACCGGCATGTCGGCCATCACGACCGTGCTGCACCTCTTCCAGCCTGGTGAACACATCATCGCTGGCGATGACATTTACGGTGGGACTTATCGTCTCTTTGCCGACGTTTTTACAAAGATGGGTATGGAATTCACCTTTGTGAAGATGAGCGACGCGGCCAACGTGCAGGCGGCCGTCAAGCCGAACACAAAATGCATCTGGATTGAAACACCCAGCAATCCGCTGCTGAATCTTGTCGATATTGAGGCCGTAGTCGGCGTCGCCAAAGGGGCCGGCGCAATCACCGTGGCCGATAACACGTTCCTCTCGCCATACCTTCAACGACCGCTGGAGCTGGGCGTCGACATAGTTGTTCACTCAACGACGAAATACCTGAATGGTCACTCTGACGTTGTCGGCGGCTGCGTAGTTTCCAAATCGAAGGAACATGCTGAACGCGTTGCCTTTACCGTGAATGCTCTCGGGCTTGCTTGCTCGCCGTTTGACGCCTGGTTGGTTTTGCGAGGAATCAAAACGCTCGGCCCGCGGATGGAGGCTCACCAGCGAGGCGCGATGGCTCTGGCTGAAATGCTGGACGCTCACGACGCTGTCGAACACGTTTACTTTCCGGGACTCCCTTCTCATCCCCAGCACAAACTCGCAAAGAAACAACAAAGCGGATTCGGTGCGATGATGAGCTTCGACGTAAAGGGTGGACGTCCGGCTGTCGAACATATCTTCGAAGCAGCGAAGCTGTATTCACTGGCCGAATCGCTCGGCGGAGTTGAATCGCTGTTCGAATACCCGGAATCGATGAGTCACGCGTCAATGTCGCTGGAAGCGCGTCGTGAGGCGGGTATTACCGAAAAGACGATCCGCATCTCGGTCGGAATCGAAAGCCCGGACGACATCGTCGCTGACATGAAGCACGCTCTGGATACAATTGGCTGAGTCGACGCTTGTCTGAAAGTCAGCCTGCTTCTTTAATTAAAAAGGACCGTCATTGTGAAACCGCGAGTGCTCACTGCATTGCCTGTTTACAACGAAGCGCCTCATGTAGCTCAAGTGCTGCTTGAGGTGCAGAAGTTTGCAGATGACATTCTTGTTGTTAATGACGGATCGAGTGACGGAACCGACGACGTCCTCTTGAGCGTTCCCGGCATTCGAGTTGTCACCCACGGCAACAATCAGGGTTACGGAGCCGCCCTGAAGACCGCCTTCTGCTACGCAGTCCGGAACAATTACGACGTCGTCGTGACGGTCGATTGTGACGGTCAGCACGAGCCGAGTCTCATTCCCGAATTGGCGTCCGCCGTCTATCCCGAACATGGCGAGCCGGTCGATATCGTTTCCGGCAGCCGGTACCTGAAATCGTTCGTTGGAGACAATCCGCCGCCTGAAGATCGGCGCCGAGTAAACGTCGAAGTGACTCGTTTCCTCAACGAAAAGCTCAACCTGAAGCTGACCGATACGTTTTGCGGTTTCAAAGCGTACCGCACGAATGCTCTGGAAAATCTGAAGATTACGGAACTCGGCTACGGGATGCCGCTGCAGTTTTGGGTTCAGGCAGTGCGGCTGGGCATGAGGATTACCGAGTTCCCCGTCCCGCTGATCTACCTGGACGAAGAACGTTCGTTCGGCGGTTCACTTGACGATACCGAACGACGGCTGCGTTATTACCACGAAGTGATGGATCGGGAACTCAATGCACCAGCTGGTGAAAAATTCACGACACTTTCCAGACCGACTCTTTGTGATTAAGGCAACATCGCGAACGTTCCTTCGGACGTAAGATGCTCTGTTAAATTCCGCTCTCTTAATTCTTCGACCGAACGATGGAACTTCTGGAACGCTCAGCCACGATGAACGGTCGCGAAGAACCAGCCTGGGAACGTACTCGACTCCGCGTCCCACGTGAGAGTGGCACGTTCCTCATTCATCCCGAGCCCTCATCAATTGTTCGGCACGTTGACCAGCTTTGTGACCAGCAGGAATTTGCAGGATCGGCGGATTGCCAGATCCTGAACGTCGGTTTGAGCGAATTCCGAGCGGCCGCTCGAAGTGAAGTACTCACCGCCGCTTCGCAGTGGACGTCAGAGTTGCTCGGTCGGACGGTCGACGTTCAAGTAGCCGCTCCGCTGATTATGACAGGGCATCAGCCTGAGCTGTTTCATCCCGGGGTCTTCGCCAAAAACGTTGCGACGTCACAGTTAGCATCCCAGGCCAATGGTGTCGGGCTGAACCTGGTCGTTGACAACGACTTGTTGGCAAGCACGCAGGTTCGAATTCCAGTGGGAGACCGTGAAAACCCTGGCATATCCACGATCGACTTCGATACCGCTCGGCCACCACTTCCCTGGGAAGAAGCTTGTGTTTCTGACACACGTTTACTGGGAGCTTTCGCCGACCGAGTTTCTGCGGCAATGGCTAAATGGAACATCGAGCCGGTGGTTGCTGAGTTCTGGCCGAAGGTCATGGCCACAGCCGCAGAACGTTCAACCGATTCTAAAAGTGCTGCGCTGGTTGAATGCCTGACCGCTGGACGAGCATCGCTTGAGTACGAATGGGGCCTCGGAAATCTTGAGCTGCCGATCAGCCGGCTCTGTGAAACAGAAACGTTCCGGTCCTTCGCCGCTCACATTCTTGTGCACGCTGAGGAATTCCGTCGAGTCTACAATCAGGTGCTCAGCGAATATCGCCGCGTCAATCGAATCCGCAGCTCTTCGCACCCGGTCCCGCAGCTTGAACTTCAAGACGACTGGTGCGAAACGCCTTTCTGGATTTGGCGGGCAGACACTCCAAGGCGCGGCCGACTCTTTGTACGACGGGATGGCGAGACCCTGGAACTGGCCACAGCTCCTCAGCCTTCAGCGATCGTCCACTCTGTGATGCTTAGTTCAGATGTAACCGCCGACGAAGCCACGGCTGTGTTACAGCGTTTGTCTGAAGCTGGGCTAAGAATTCGAACCCGAGCGCTAACGACAACTTTGTTCTCTCGACTATGTCTCTGCGACCTCTTCATTCACGGAATTGGCGGGGCAAAATACGACGCTATGACTGATCGCATCGTGTCACGATTCTTCGGCGTCGCCTTGCCCGAGTACTTAACGCTGTCGGCGACTGAGTGGTTGTCGATTGGCGAGCCGCACTCAGTGACGACGCCCGACGTTTCGTGGCTTTCCCAAATGCTCCGTGAGCTGCAGCAAAACCCGCAGCGTCACCTCGGCCCGGATCCATCTGCCGATGTTCAAGCACTCGTCGTTGAAAAAGCATCGTTAATTGCCGAGCAACATTCTGCTCGGTTGACAGATCCAACTTTCGAAACTTCTTTACGCGGCCACAAAAGATATCGCCGCTTCCCCGAGATCAACCGCGAACTTGCGAAACAAACTGAGGACCAACAACGACTCATCCGGGAAGAACTCACCCACGTCGAACAAAGCCTCGCCGCAAATCAGACTCTCATGAGTCGCGAATTTTCCTTTTGTCTCTATTCCGGATCAACGATTCAAAGCATGATTAAAAGGCTTCGGAGCGAGTTCTCATTGGTTGAATAGGAAGTCGGCCGGTACCGTTTATGCAACGCAACGGAAAACTGGCCAGAAAACTGTATTCCTCAGCGTGTGCGCGGTTTTCCAGGCTGTCAGCTACAACCAGAAAATATCGCCGAAATTCCAGTAACGAAGTAAGTTGAAAAAGCTTCGCATCGGACCCGCACTCTACGTTCGTATCTTGACCGTTCGTTTGATGACGACCCTGACATTCAAGTCGGTGAGAGTGTTCGAGGAACACAAGCCAAGTCGGAACTGATGTCAAAGCACGATACCATCATCGTGAAACTGCCGACTCAGACGCCGCCTTTCACTGGCAATTACGAGTTGTACTAACTTCGTGGTTTCGCGATTGGGCAGTAGTACTCAAAGAATCTTCAGTTCTTGTGACATTCAAACGGACCCGCAGCACGCTTCCAGGAAAGCGGTGATGGTTCCGAGTGGCTTTAGGAAGACTCGAAGGGTGCTGCTTGAGTCGTAAGCTGGGGTTCGCAATGAGGCAGAATTGGTAAATCGGCACTACGAGCCAGTTGCAAAGAACTCCGAATTACCGTCAGCGCAGGCGTGGCAGAAGTTCAGCTGAAAGAGCCGATCGGATCTTTGCTGGAACACGCTAACCTGGCACTCCACACGGATGAAGCCGGGCGAGATCGAACGCATTTCGACGATAGCCGGAAATTCGTCGGAGTCGACAACCGCAGACTACGGAAAGAAGAGGCACAGGTCGGATTCTGCCAGCTCTTGTTGTCGTGACGGAGCGATCCGTACAACGGATGGGAGGGATCTCCCTGTATCGATCACTCCACGCAGTACTGGTTGTGCGGTGTGAGCTAAAGTGGAACAAAGCGTCACTTGATTCACGCAATCCAGAACCGAATTGAACAAGGGATACCGTGCCTGACTTCTGGGACTTCATCAAGAGCGCCGGGCGACCGGTGTTGGCGGTGGAGAGTAGCTTCAGCTTGCACGATTTGGTGAATCGATTCGTCGGCCTGGGGAGCTGTCTCCTGGCGGTTTTTGTCATTGGATATATGACCGCGCGAGGACGATGGGCAGGTCGGCTGGATTCTGACGGTGCATTGAGTATCCGAAATGAACAAGCTGCAAATACGGCGTTGGCATGTGACAGAATTCTCGCTGAGATCAGGCAGGGAATTGATACGCACTCTGACGCGACTCTCCGATTGAACGAGCAAATCGACTCGTCGGATCGAGATCGAATCTGTGACGAGGCAAAGGCAACTCGCGACGAGAATATTGAGTTTCAGCAGTTTCTCGATGATCGATGTTCACAGCTTAAACTTCATTCGAAGACGCGTGGTGGAACTCTAAAGAAGTTCATGGAGAGTGTGGCGGGCTACCGTCGAAGAACGAGTGACCTGGATGTCGTGTTGGCAAGATTTGAAGACCGAGAGGAGTTTGAGTCAGCGATCTCGCCGTTGCGCGAGTGCATTCGAGACTTGCAGGATCACAACAAACGTCTGCAGGTTGAGCTTGATCAAACGCGTAAGGCGGTTGCTCAGCAGTCAGAGCAGCTTGAGCAGGCCCAGGAAGAAGCCCGTGTCGACGTTTTAACCGCGTTACCCAATCGTCGAGCCTTTGACGAAAAGATCGAGGAACTGCATTCGCTATTCGAGCGGGGCAACTCGTCGTATGTCGTTGCTTTACTGGATATCGACCATTTCAAGTCGTTTAATGACGAGCATGGTCATGCTGTCGGTGACAAGGTTCTTGGATTCGTCGCCGATGTTTTGCGAGGAACACAACGTTGGACTGACCACGTGGCGCGATATGGTGGTGAAGAGTTTGTTATTCTGCTGCCACGCATGGCCGGTCACAAAGCGAAGTTTACCATCGATCGGCAGCGAGAAAAGATTGAACACGCCGGATTAACCACCGATTGCCAGAGACTAAGCGTCACAGTTAGCGCTGGCGTCGCGGAAGTCTTGCCGGGTGACACCGTTTCAAGAGTACTCGCGAGAGCCGACGAAGCTCTCTACGCCGCAAAGTCTGCCGGGAGAAATAAAACCTGCCTCGAAGATGACGGGACGATCGTAAGAGTTTGATCTGGGATGCGAGATGGAAGAAGCTACGGTTGTTTGAGCATTGACTAATTCAGGCTGCCTGCGGATTTCGGAGTCGTGCGGTCCGATTTTGCTACCAGAATTTCTACCACAGTTTCTCTGTGGGCGAATTCTCGTAAACAAGTTGCATCATCTTGTCCTCATGGCCAAAGGTTGAATCGCATTAGCTGTAGCGAGTATCTGCGCCTTTGCCTGCTGTTAGTTCGATTCGTGCCAGGTGTTTTACATTCGCGCAGGCGTCGAGATCGGCAACTCGACATTCTGCCGCATTGGGGATCAGAAAACGAAATGGCCCACCCGCAGAATCTGGAACGGGCTCACCGTCCAGTTGGAAGATGATCAGGCCCGTTTCGCGGATTTCAGCAAGAGGAATGCTCGCCGAGAACCCGTCGGCCGAGTGTAAAGTCACATGCGTTGCCGTCTCGTCCGGTTCTGAATCGTTAAGAAGGCATTCGAGACGAACCGCCTCGCCTCGGCGATTCGGAGCAACTTCGCTCACATCAGCCATACGACTGTCAGCGGATAATGTGCAGAGTTCGTCGCGGGTAAACGATCTCGGCTGATGGACTGCTCCCTCGATATTAATTGTGGCTGCAATCATTTCTTTATCTCCTGGTTGATCGACTGCGTCAGTTTCGCCGTCGATCACTGTTGACGGTAATTCGGGTTTGGCTGCGGCATTGTCGCGTGCATTTGCCGTTGCCATTCTCGAAGCTTTGCGGCGAGGCGTGCTGCAATCGCTGGTTCCGCGGATGCCAGATTTTGTTGTTCGGCAACGTCGTTTTTGAGGTTGTAGAGTTCCGACTGGTCATATTCATAGAACTCGATCAATTTCCAGTCGCCTTCGCGGATCGAAGCGCCTGGTGTCCATGTTGAACCATGGTAATGCGGGTAGTGCCAGAACAGCGGACGTTCAATTGGTTTCGAAGGATTCTTCAGAAGCGGTACCAGGCTGACGCCATCGTTGTGCACATTCGGTAGCGAAGGCAGGCCCGAAAGCTCAAGGATCGTAGGGAAGAAGTCCATGCTGACAGCCGGAGTGTCAGTCACGGAACCAGGCTTTGTGATCCCTGGTGCGCGAATGATTGTCGGTTCACGGACGCCGCCTTCGTAGAGCCATCCCTTGCCGGATCGCAACGGGAGATTGCTCGTTGGTCCTGGCTTGGGTTTAGTGCAGAGTCCCCCATTGTCCGAGAAAAAACAGATGACGGTGTTGTCGGCCAGACCCTGCTCGTCGAGAGTTGCCAGGATCGTCCCGACGCTATCGTCAACGGCAGCCACCATTGATGCAAATTCCGGGTTGTCCTGCCGGCTGCGCGAAATGCCGTCGTGCTCAGTGATGGGTGAAGCCGGTTTGCTGAAGAGCGACTTCGCTTTGTCCTCGAAATGTTCGATTCGTTTCCGGTATGGGGTGATTGGTGTGTGGACGTTGTAGTAGGACAGGTAGAGGAAGAACGGAACGTCTTTCTTTCGCGATTCAACGAACCGAATGGATTCCTGAGTAAGCCGCTCAGTCACGTATTCATCGTTCTCGTTCGCTGTCAGATTTGGATTGCTCCAGGGGGCGTAGTAGCCGCCAGGAGGCGAGCCTCGGTCGCAGCCGCCGATGTTAAAGTCGAAGCCCTGGTCCGTTGGCCAGTGACCTTTGCCGCCCAGGTGCCACTTCCCTCCGAAGAATGTCTGGAAGCCGGCATCTCTCAACACTTCAGCGATCGTGATTTCTTCCAGAGCCAGATTGTCGCGATCGTTGATGTGCAGAAACCGAGGGTTCTGGCCCTTTCTGGTACGAGCGCCGGGTAGCCAATCGGTAATGTCAACGCGTACCGGGTGCCGCCCCGTCAAAATGCTGGCACGCGTGGGCGAGCAAACAGGGCATGCCGCATACGCATTGGTAAACTTCATCCCGGATGCACAGAGTGCGTCGATGTGTGGAGTTTCGTGAAACGTACTGCCGAAACATCCGACGTCTGCCCAGCCAAGGTCGTCGACCAGAAAGAACACAAAGTTCGGGCGTTTCGACGCTGCGTGTCCCGATGTTCCGATCAGGCAGCCCAGGATAACGCCGGCGAATCTCAGCAAGAGGGTCGGTTTCATGGCAGAACAACTCCTTGCTGTGTTTAGTTTTCTCGAAGCAGCACTCTGCCAGTAGAGACAACGGAGAGGTCAATGGCGGGTCAGTCTTCGCTGTCGTAACTGATCAGACTGAAACAGTCTGTCGATGCGAGTTTTTCTCGGCCGCCGATAAAGGTCAGCTCGATTAGAAAAGCACAGCCGACGACTTCTGCTCCGGTGTGTTGGCACAGTTTGACGCACGCTTCCATTGTCCCGCCGGTAGCCAGTAAATCGTCGACCAGCAGCACTCGGTCCCCCGCTTTGACGGCGTCGGTGTGCATTTCCAGCGTGTCCGTGCCGTATTCAAGTTCGTAGTGAAATGCTTTCGTGTTGAACGGAAGTTTTCCCGGTTTTCGAATCGGGACAAACGCCGCGTTCAGTTCCAATGCCAATGGTGTGGCAAAGATAAACCCTCGAGCTTCTGCGGCGCAAATTGCGGTGATGCCAGCATCGCGATATTTGTCAGCGAGCTGACGGATCACTTCCCGGAATGCGTCCGGATTGGCCAGGAGAGGCGTGATATCTCGAAACATGATCCCCGGTTTTGGAAAGTCGGCGATGTCTCGGATGTAGTCTTTCAGATCTGACATGTTGTCCCCAATGTTGAAACTCAGCGATGCTTCGGATGACTTGAGCGAGCAATAGAAAAGCCGCGAATAACTTATGACGGCAGGGGCTTAAAGATATTGTGAGAACAGTTTCTGGAATATCTCAGTAATTCGGTGGTTCAAATCGGTAGGTTGTCCTGAACCGATGGCAAACCACCGGCTTTAATTTTCAGGAAACTTCGCCAATGGATTCGTCGCTTGTGCAAGGCTATCCTGCCTCGCCCTGTCATTGCTGACTGCCGTAGTTACGGCGACAGCCGCATGGCAACTGTATCTCATCCAAATCTTCGACTGTGGAATCACTGAACTGTGGCCAGGCGAAAGAACGCTTCAAAAACTGACGCGGGATCGCGGGAGAGAATACAGGTCTCCGCGCCGGCTGACTACTGGCCGAAGGCGGTCGGGATGGTCGTACTTGGGTGTGTCGCGCAGGCGTTCGTGCTGCAGAGTGTGCTGGGCAGTGATGTCACCGCCACTAGACTGGTAAGTCGCCAACTGTGGAGCGATTTCATCACGTTGTTTGGCGGGAACCTTAAGATCAATACAGTGGATCAGTCTGCTGTCTGCGATATTCCATTTCTACCACCGTTAATTATGCTGCTGGTTGTTTCTGGTGCTGTGTTGTCGAGCTTCGCAATGCTCGCGTCGGTACTGCGGAAGTCGCAACAGGAATTGAACAACGTCTCGTTAATTCAGCAAACCTGCCAGGTTGCCGTGTCAGGCTGGCGATGGTGGTTGTTGCCGTGGTTGTGGGAAATGGCCCGCATTCTAGTTTTTGCGGGCGGGTTTGAGAGCACTATGGTCCTGATGACGGTGCTGTATCACTATGTGATTGCAGTGTCCGTGGCAGGCTGGAGCACGTCTCTGGCCGTTCCGTTGTTCAGGCCATTGGACAGTCCAATTAAGTCAGAGGATGTCGACGGCTCTCGCTGGCAATCTGCGTACAGCGTCCCGAAGCTGTTGCTCGCCGCTATCGTTGCTTATGTCGTTGTGTTTACGACGATGAACTGGCAGTTGTACCGTGGAATGCTCGTCCCGCATGGCGATTCCGTGATGTACGAAGAACATCTGTGGAACGTTCTGCACGGCAAGGGCTTTCGCAGTTACCTTGACCCTGGCCTGTTTCTCGGCGAGCACATCCAGGTTATTCATCTGGCTCTGCTTCCGCTGTACGCGATCTGGTCTTCGCATCTGCTGCTTGAGTTTTTCGAAAGTCTTGTACTTGCCGCGGGTGCGATCCCCATTTTCTGGATGGCCCGTCGCTGGTCAGGTTCAGACCGAGCGGGAGTCTGCCTGGCCGTCGCTTATCTACTGTATTCGCCGTTGCAGTTTCTCGACATCGCCATCGACCTGAAGACGTTTCGGCCGATCTGTTTCGGGCTGACTGCAATACTGTTTGCGCTCGACCAGTTGGAACGAGGACGCATCAAGTCGACCGTTGCTCTGTTCGTCGTCGCGTTGCTGGCCAAAGAAGATTTTCCGCTGATTCTGGCACCGCTGGGATGCTGGATCGCGGCGCAGCCGTTCCTCTACAACGGGCCGGCTGACCAGGATGGTGGGGCGTTGCTGCCAGAGTTTATGACGTCACGGAAGATGGCCCTGAGGTACGGAATCGGACTTGCGGTAGCGTCGGTCGGCTATCTCCTGCTGGTGATGCGTGTCCTGATTCCGTTTTTTCGAGAAGGAGCCGATCCGCACTACGCCCGGTACTTCGGAAAGTTCGGCAACTCGATGGGAGAGATTATCCTCGGGATGCTGAGCCAACCGGGCCTGGTGATCGAAGAACTCGTTACTGTCTCGTCGGTGAGTTATCTGCTGGCACTGCTCCTGCCGCTGGCGTTTCTACCGTTGCTGTCTCCGGCCAGGTTTGGAGTGGCAGTTCCAATCCTCGGGCTGCTTTGCCTGAACGAAATTGTAAAAAGCGATCCTCAGCCGCACCACCACTTTCACGCTCCGGTCGTTCCGGTGCTGTTCTGGGCTGCTGCGCATTCATTGGCAAATTTTCGGCACGATTCAAACAGTCGTCTGAGAGCTTTGGTCGATCGATTTCTCAGCCGGGACCGTCTTTTCATGCCGGCGTTTGCCCTCGCTCTGTGTTGTGCGATCGGAAGCGTTGTGGGGATGTCGCCACTCAGCATCAAGTTCTGGGACTCAGGTTCGTTTTTCTACTGGGGCAAGTTGTACGTTCCCACGGAAAGAGTGGAAAAAATCGCCACCGTGCTGGAGCAAATTCCGCCGGAAGCTCGTGTCGCCTCCACCGATTTTGTGCATCCTCGGTTTACTCACCACGCGCGGTCGTACGACTACAGCCATTACTTGAGGAAAGTTGCCGACTACGAAAACCAGGTGCCCGACGATACCGACTTCATCGTGATCGACACTCAGCATTATTACAGCGGTATAAAAGGCCCGGAGCAGGTTCGTGAACTGCAGGTGGAACCTGACAAGTGGGAACTTCTGGAAGACCGCAGCGACGGATATTTCATCGTTCTAAAACGTCGCCGCTGAATCGACGATTTCAGTTTGGCGGTCAGGAACGCTTGATTCCGGCGTTGCCGAAGGCTTTCGACACATTCGCGTAACACGTCTTCATGGCCGCAACTGGATCGTAGCCGCTTTTTCCGGAGACCATGCCGCTGACCTCGCACGAGATGTCTCCACTGTAACCACCAGCCTTGAGTGTTTTCAGAATCGTGACGAAATCGATCGTCCCAGCCTCGCCCGGCAGGCGAAACTCAACTCTCGCCTTACCGCCGTTTCTGAAGGTCGTCTGGACGGCATCTTTGACTGCAACGTGGCCAATGTGCGGCAGAGAATGCTGAATGGACTCTTCCAGCGGAATGTTGCGAAACGCGTAGTGACTGAAGTCGTAGACCATCTTGAGCCATCGTGGGGCGCCAATCTGTTCAATCAGCCAGACCGCCTCGGACGGTTTCGACATTCCGCCACCTCGGTGAGGCTTCACGCAAGTTACCACTCCGTACGATTTTCCAAGAGCCGTCCAGTCCCCCACTCGATCGACGAAGAGCTTTTGCTTTTTCAGCCAGTCTCCGCCACCGAGTACCGTCTGCACCACCGGCGGGCTGTCAGGACAGAGGTCGTTTGCCAGTTCGTAGACTGACTTCAGGCGTTCGAGTGACGTCTTGTGTTTTACATCGTCGGCTTCCGGGTAGAGATGCTCCATTAAAGAGGTCAACGTCAGGCCGTGGTCGCTGATTTGATTTCGGAGTCCCGTCCGACGTTTTTGCGGGATGTTGGCGGGGGACGCGTCCCAGTCTGGCCAGACTGTGATCTCGACAGAATCGAAGCCGGTCTTCGCAATTAAGTCGATCGTCGCTTCAGTTTTTAATCGCTTCGCACCGTACGTGCTGAACCCAAGAAGCATTACTGAGCCACTCTTTACGTCGTCGGCTCGGACACCGCAGGATGGACACAGCACGCTGGCTGTCCCCGATGAAACGGCGATAGCAGAATGCGAAAGGAAAGTCCGGCGCGACTGCAGCATTTTCAAATTCCTGATTCACATAAAGATTCCAGGGAGCAAGAGAAGGCTCGTGGAGAGTGTGCGCAAATGAAAGACGAATGTCGAATTTCCGTTGGATTCGAAGCCCTCAGTTGTCTGTTAAAGCCATTTTTCCTTGATGTCTCAACCTGCGTAAAGTACCAGGTTGCCCTGGCAGGCAACGTATGAAAGTACGTTGTCTCTCCAAACTACCAGAATTGTCTGGTGACTTGCTGCCAGTTGGGCTTTTGCACACTGCAAATAGGAAAAATCGGTACTTCCGCTTCAATTCAGGCAATCATTCTAACCGATAAAGTTTAAACCACGCCGTGGAGGCTGCGCAGGATGTGATGATCTACTGATCATCACTTTAGACCTGCTGGATCCATTGTGGTCAAGCCGGAACCCCGGTTTCGTGAAATGCATCCTGGATGCTGGAGTAGCTTCGAATGTCGAGGGCACGCATGAGACTTTCTGGAAGCGACGACTCAATGATGACACGACGAATCTTCCCACTGCTGGTTCTAGGAAGTATCTACCTGGCCCTGCCGGAACAGATCATGGCTCAATCTGGTGCTCCGTACCGGGGTGCACAGGGAAACCAGTCACGGATCCAACTGACTCAGCGCGTCACGGCCGATGATACGAAGCCGAAAAGGCCGTTGCCGTACGCGATCGAGGAGATGCCTGACGTTCAGGAAGAGATGGAAATCATCCATCGACGCAGCCAGCTGATAGTGGCTCGCGCTCCGATTGCCAGAATTGCTATTGCCGACCCGTCAGTTGTGGATGTCGTCCAGTACAGCCCGAACGAGATTGGTATCATTGGGATGAATTTCGGTACGACAACTCTAACGATGTGGTTTGACAATAGTCGCGACCCGTTGATCTATCTTGTCGAAGTGATTCCCGATCCGACTTTCGAAGATCGTCTTCGCAACGACTTCGGAAAACTTGAGAAACAGCTGCGAATTCTCTTTCCGAACAGCAAGGTCTTCCTGATCCCACTGCAGCAGCGACTGATCGTTAAAGGTCAAGCCCGTGATGCAGAAGAGGCTGCTCGGATCCTTCAGATTGTCCGCTCGGCTTACGCTGCCGAATTCGGCATATACGGTGGCTTTGGTGGTCGTGGCGGGGGATTTGGGAACGGCGGTGGTGGGGGCGGATCCAGCAACGGAAACAATAATAGTAACGGCAATGACGACGAAGATGACTTCATTGTGAACCTGCTCGAGGTTCCCGGAAATCACCAGATCATGATTCACGTCACCGTCGCGGAACTTAGCCGCGGACAGTTACGAACGCTCGGAGTCGACCTGGACGGACTTGTTAACAACGGTCGTCACTTCCTGTCATCGTCTCTTGGGGGCGCTGGTGGAGCGTTGACCGGTATTTTTGAGAATGGCGAAGTGAACCTGTTGATCAACTGGCTGGCCGGCAACCGAACCGCAAAGATTCTGGCCTCTCCAACACTAACCGTGCTCAGTGGTCATTCTGCAAGCTTCCTTTCTGGGGGTGAGTTTCCAGTTCCAACTGTCGTCGGTGTCGGAGGCGCTCAAGGCACATCGACTTCATTCCGAGGATTTGGAACGTCGTTGCTTGTTCGACCGGAAGTCATCGACAAAGACTACATCAAGATGGATATCACTCCGGAATACAGCCAGATCAGTGCTACTGGCGGTAACGGTGGAGTTCCAGGCCTGGACTCTCGTCGCGTTACGACGACCGTCAAACTGAGAGAAGGTCAGACTATCGTGCTGGCAGGCCTGTTCGGGATGACAATGACAACTGAAGTCAACCGCATTCCCTTCCTGGGAGAATTGCCGATCATCGGGCCAGCCTTGTTTAATGCAAAGAATGCTGATCAAGGTGAGAACGAACTGTTGATAACGGTGACTCCAGAACTTGTCCATCCGATGGAGTCAGATGAAGTTCCGCCTTATCCCGGATTCTATGTGACTGCTCCGAACGACATCGAACTTTATGCTTACGCGAAGACCGAAGGTTACCCGGATCAGGGAGTTTACCAGCTCAATCCCTACGGATGGGGGCCTGGCTACGCTACCGAAATCGGTTACCGACCATTTAACCCGGCGACATTCAGTAGTCCAATGCCGATGGGTGGCGGTGGAGGCCTGATGGGTAACTATCAGGTTGGCACTCCTGGCTATGGCGGAGTTCAGGCTCAGCCCGGTGCCGTCTATCCAGGGCCACCGGTTGTTCCACAACAGGGCGTTCAACGGTTACCGGCTCAGCCACAAATGGCTCCGCCAGCCGGTCCCATCCAGCCAATGGCTGATCCGAACATGGGACAGCCTGTGCAGCAGATGGGAGGGATCCAACAGGTCGGCTATGAGGAGTCTCAACAACGCATCAAATTTGCAAACTGGTTCACCGGTAGCAGGGATACGACTCAACGGAACCCCGCACTTAGAGCAACAAACGCAACTGCTCCAAGTTTGCAGAACGGTAATGACGGTCGACTTGGTGCGGAAAGTCAGGCTATTCAACGTCAGCGTCAGCAGCAACAAATGCAGATGAGATCACAGTCTCAGTACAGAAGGTAACGGCGTCAGGGAGAGACGCCTTACCGAAGCAGAGCATCCGAATCGTCTGACCAGATCTAGGTTGCGAGTTCGGTGACATACCAGGGATGGGGGGGGAGTTTCATGATTCTTAGACACGCTAGGTGCCTGGTTTCAGGCCTGACGGTCGCGTGCGTGCTGAGCACCGTTGGCTGCATCAAGCCGACCGTTCAGTTTGTTCCAACAACGCTGGCCATGCGACGTTCATTGTCGATTCCCGACAAATATCCATTGGGAAGCGTCGTTCGAGCACACTACCACCAGATGGAAACGAATGGCGAGGCCTTTGATTTCATCATGCACCGGAATGAGTTCGTCGATTTTACGGGCGAGCTGACTGGCTTCGGTAAGGATCACCTTCTGGAGCTCGCCGCGCGAGCACGCAGTGCCCCGTTCCCGATTCTGATCGAACGATCTGAGAATAACTCGGATCCGGAAATTGATCAGCATCGTCGTCAGATGGTGGCATTGATGCTGTCTCAGCTGGGAGTTCCAAATGCACAGGGACGGGTCATTGTTTCACAGGCATATGCTCCCGGTCTGAACGGAGATGAGGCTCAGGCAGCGTACTACCGCTTCCTGAACAACAATAATAATAACGGTGGCGGCG
>CALGTK010000375.1 GCA_937904325.1 uncultured Planctomyces sp. | reverse complement strand
CCTCACACACAAGCATCCACTTTCCAGATAAAACAATCAGTAATATACGAAAAAAGCCGCTCTGCCGGTGAACGGCAAAGAGGCTTTAAAGCGACCCCGACGAGACTTGAACTCGCAACCTCCGGATCGACAGTCCGGCGCTCTAACCAATTGAGCTACAGGGCCTTAACGTCGTCGGTTCAATCAACCGGCTGATGTTGTGTGGCGGAATTTTAGCTCCGCCCCCACGGAGGTCAATAGATCGACCACATCAGGTAGATTCATTAGCAGAAAATACCCAAGCATGTTCGGACTGCTCTGACTCAGCCAGAAAAGCAGACATTCATGGGGATTCCGTCTCGGCGAATTACACAGTCGAACTGCGTCGCGGCTATCTGGAATCCTGCCCGAAAACCAACAGATTGTCGCGGTGGATGATTTCTTCGTAGGGGAGATTGGCTGGAACTGATGGCAAATCCGCTAACCGTTGCCCCTTCAATCGATTCGTCGTCGAACTATCGTAGTTAGTGAGCCCTCGAGCGAATTCCTGCCCGTCTTCGCTTAACAAAGATACAACGTCGCCGCGGCCGAAGTTTCCTTCGACGCCGATGATTCCAATTGGAAGTAATGATCGGCCGTTGGTTGTCAGAGCTTTCTGAGCACCCGTGTCGATCCGTAACCTCCCGCGTGGTTCGACCGTGTACCCGATCCAGCGTTTCCACGCCGGAATGTTCCGTCCCTGGGCCAGGAACAGGGTTCCGATTTCATCTCCGGCCATGATCTCATCGAGCACGCCGTTCCGGCGGCCATTGGCGATAATGACATTTTCTCCGACTTCCGTGACCTTTCGCGCGGCCTGCAATTTGGACTTCATGCCCCCTGTTCCGCCTCGGCTCTTTGATTCGGATGCCAGAGCGAGCAGGTTTTCATCCCAGCGTTCAACGACGGGAATCACCTTGCTGTCTGGTGAGTCCGGATCTCCGTCTAGCAATCCGTCGATAACGGACAGCACGATCAGCAATGAGTCTCCCAAAAGGTTGCTGACCATCGCCGCCAGATGGTCGTTATCGCCAAACTGAATCTCGCGGATGCTGACGGTGTCGTTTTCGTTGATGATCGGGATGATCGAAAATTCAAACAGCGTATTCAGAGTATTGCGAACGTTGAGGTATCGCTCGCGGTTTCGGAAATCGTCGGCCGTAAGTAGAAGTTGAGCCGCGCGGAATCCGTGAACCTCCAGGCAATCATTGTAGAGGCGAATCAGGTGAGCCTGGCCGGCAGCTGCCGCAGCCTGCAGATGCGGAAGATCTGACGGGCGCTGCTTGAGATTCAACAGCCCCATTCCTGCACCGACGGCACCGCTCGATATCAACACGACTCGTCGGCCGGTTTGCCGGATGCGACAGATTTGCTCGGCCAGGGCGTCGATCCGTGAGACATCGAGCGAATCATCGTCGTTGGACAGAACGGTCGTCCCGACCTTGATGACGACCGTGCGGACGGTCTGAATGATTTCCTGCCGAATGAGACTCTGCATGATGTCACGTCGAAGTGCAGACTCGACGGCATTCATCCCTGCTCAGGAAGAACGGCCGAGGATCAGGCTTACGTTATGACCACCGAAGCCAAACGTGTTGTTAATAGCATAATGAATGTCGGCCTGCTGAGCAGAACCCGTCACCAGATTCAGATCGCATTCCGGGTCGGGAGTATCAAGATTGATCGTTGGTGGAATGGTGCCTGTTTGCAACGTTCGGACGCAAGCAACGGACTCGACTGCTCCCGCCGCACCGATCAAATGCCCGAGCATGCTCTTTGTCGAGCTGACCCTTAGTTGCGGAGTGGCCGTCCCAAATGCCTCTTTCAAGGCTAGCGTTTCGGCGACGTCGTTCGCTTTTGTTCCCGTACCGTGAGCGTTGATGTAAGTGCGCGACGCGATTTCTGACTCTTCAACACCAGCAGACGAAAGTGCGTACCGGATAGCCTGAGCCGCTCCCTGTCCACTTGGTTCGGGCCTGACCAGATGACAGGCGTCGGACGTTGAACCGTAGCCCAGAACTTCGGCATGAGGAGTCGCACCGCGGCGAGCAACGCTGTGCTCGGATTCCAGAATCAGGATGCCTGCACCTTCGGACATGACAAGTCCAGACCGGTTCGCATCGAAAGGCCGGATTGCTCGCTGAGGATCGTCGTTGTACTTTGTCGCCATCGCCCCCATGCGGCAGAAGGCGGCGATGCCGAGCCGCGTCAACGACGACTCGGTTCCGCCAGTGATCACGACATCGGCAGCACCGCTTCTAAGAAGTTCAGTGGCCTGAATGATCGCCAGTCCGGAACTTGCGCAGGCAGCGCTGACTGTGAAGGCGGGGCCGCGAATTTCGAACGTCAGGCTCACATTGGCCGGAGCCGCATTTGGCATCAGCAAGGGAATCGTCAATGGGCTGACTCGGTCCGGGCCACGATTCAGTAGGACGTCTGTTTGCTGCTGCAGTGTGTCCAAGCCGCTGAGGCCAGCTCCTACAATTACTCCGCAGCGGTGTCCGAATTCTGATGGAACGAGTCCGGCGTCGTCGATCGCCTGCCTGGCGGCTGAAACAGCGAACCGGCTCGCACGGTCCATGCGTCGCCAGGCAACCTGCTCAGGCAATTCAAATGGAGCCTCGTCAAGCCCCTCAACTTCTCCACCGATGGTCGCAGCCAAATCCTTCGTGTCGACCCTTTGAAGCCGATCGATGCCAGATCGCCCTTCCGTCAGTCCTGACCATAAGTGTTCAACACTGTTTCCAAGTGGTGATACAACGCCCATCCCTGTGACGAAGACTCGTGACATAACGCCTGAATTGAACCTTTATTCACCGGCCTCTGAGTGACCAGTCTTTAACGGAAACGCCCAGGAGCTGAGGGCCTTCCCTGCCAATTTGCATGCGGGAGGTTGGCCATCGCGGAATGGACTGAAAACGGGGGGGATTCTAGGAGTCTGGCGGGGAAATCATAGCCGAAGACATGCGATGACCGCAGTGTGCGGTTTCGGGCAGGTCTGGCCCTGCTTGACGAAATTTGAGGTGTAGGACACCGAATCCTTGATTCCGTCAAGTGAAGTTTGACCTGCGGAACTGGAACAATCCATCGCGTTGATGCAGCACCAATCGGGCCGAATTGGCAGATCACGCGCCCCGACCAGCACGTCCTTTCGGCAGGATGAGCACTTCGGCGGTTTGCACTGCATATGCAACGGCTCGCTCGGCGATAAACTCTGCGAGTGGATTGAACTATGAAAAACGTGGACAATATCGATTAGCACGATTTCGAAGCTGTTGAGTTGGCCAACGTCAAGTTTTGACCTGCACAAACGATTTGAAAAAAAATCCTGCGATGAGCCTGAGTGGAACAGGGATACGAGTTTCAGATCTCATTAGATGTCGATTGACTTGGAATTCGATCAGTTTTTCCCGCGAGACACCGGCGTCGTCCGGTGACCTCGCATCAAGTTAGTGGTGAGGTTGCAATGCAGCGTCCTTCAAATTCAAAAACATCTTCAGTCGTAGCGAGTGATCATCGACGGAACGGAAATTCCGTCGTCGTCGTCCTTGCCGTTCTGGCAATTCTGGTCACGGCCGGAGCGTACTTTTTCGGACCGGGTCTGCTGTCTCAAATAAATGCTGGCAGCGAAACTTCAGACAGCGAGGCGATGACGCACACAGTTGGTCGCGAGAATCTGGTCGTTACTGTCACGGACGATGGCGAGCTGCAAAGTGCCAGCAACGTCGACGTGAAGTGTGAAATTTCTGGTGGCAGCACGATCTTGTGGATCATCGATGACGGCACAGTGGTCGTGGCCGAACAGAAGATTGTCGAACTCGATTCATCGGGCATTGAAGAACAGCTTGCCGCACAGACCGGCGTTTACGAGAAGGCGCTTGCTGCACAGATCAAGGCCACCGAGGACGCGGCTGCGGCCGACATCGCCGTCCAGGAGTATGTCGAAGGGACCTACCTGAAAGACCTGCAGGAAGTCGAATCGTTAATCACGATCGCTCAGGAAAACCTGCGGAGCGCTCAAAATGTCCTGGATCACACACAGCGGATGTCTCGAAAAGGATTCGCCACGCCGCTCCAGGTTGAAGCTGACGAATTTGCCGTAAAACGATCCAAACTGGATCTTGACTTTGCGCAAACGTCGAAGAGCGTGCTCGAAAAGTTCACCCGCCAAAAAACGACTCGTGGCTTAGAAGCAACTCGCGACGCGGCTGAAGCATTGTCTCGATCTGAAGTTGCGGCGGTGAAGCTTGAAAAAGCGAAGCTTGACAAACTCACGAAGCAGCTCACGAAGTGCGTCATCTTTGCACCGAAGGCAGGCATGGTTGTCTACTTCGCAGAACGCAGTCGCTACGGAAGTTCCAGCAGCCAGATAGAAGAGGGGTCGCCGGTCCGAGAGCGTCAGACAATCATTCAGCTTCCGGACCTGACGCAGATGCAGGCCAAAGTTCCGGTCCATGAATCAAAAGTCGAACAGGTTCACGCTGGGCAGCGTGTTTATCTGAAGGTACTGGATCGAGAGTTCCAGGGTTCTGTCACTTCGATCGCCAACCAGCCGGAAGCGAAGTCATTCTTCTCGGCCAAGGTCAAAGAGTACCCGGCTGAAGTACGAATCGAAGGCGATTGCGAAGGTCTCCGACCCGGCATGACGGCCGAAGTGGAAATTCTGATTGCAAATCTTGTGGACGTCTTGACTGTGCCTGTTTCGTCGGTCGTCGTGAAGGGCGATCAGTTCTACGGATATGTCAAGACTCCTGATGGGCCACAGAAACGCGAGTTACTTCTCGGCCTGAGCAACGACAAATTCGTCGAAGTCAAAGACGGAGTCAGCGAAGGTGAAGAAATTCTTATGAATCCACGAGCCGTCATGAGCGAGCAGATCAACGAAGAAAAGAGTGAAGAGGAAGCTGATGAATCGACGGGTGTCAAGAGTCGATTCGGAGAATCAAGCGGCTCTCCCCCACCAGCAGCAGGTGGCGGCAAACCATCCGGTGGTCAATCCGGCGGAGGTTCTGGTGGCTCACGACAAGCACCGAGTTTCGCCAGTCTCGATAAGAACAGCGATGGAAAACTGACGAGTGACGAGATTACCTGGCCAGGGGCTATCGATAGACTCGATAAGGACGGCGACGGAGCGGTTTCTTCGGCGGAATGGAAAAATCGTCCCAAACGACCGTCATCCGGTGGCGGTTCTGGAGCTAGTGGTCGTCCCGAATCGGGAGCCCGCTAGTGCTGTCGTACGTTCTGCGAACTCTCAAGCTCGGCATCAAAAGTCTTTCTCTGCACGCGTTACGATCGTCGCTCGCGATGGTCGGAATCCTGATCGGCGTGATGGCCGTCATCTGGCTCGTCGCGCTGGGGGAAGGTGTCAGCGACCAGGCTCAGAAACAGATCGAACAACTGGGTGCTCGAAACATCATCATCAAGAGCGTCAAGCCCGCTGCGTCAGGAACCGGCGACCGAATCTTTGTCACGATCTATGGGCTGACCGACGCCGATTACGACCGTCTCGTTGAGACCATTCCCACCGTTGAACGAGCAGTTCCAATGCGGGAACTGTCGACCGTCGTGCGGCACGAGGGTCACGTCATCGCAACGCAGCTTGTAGGTTGCGTGTCCGACTATTACGAAATCAATCATCTCGATATGGCTCAAGGACAATTTCTTGAGCAGCAGCACGAGATCGACAACGCCACTGTTTGTGTTATCGCCGCCGACGTCGCTGCGGAAGTGTTTCCGCTGAAAAACCCAATCGGTCAACGACTGTTGATCGACCAGGACTTCTACACCGTGATTGGCGTTACGGAAAGTCGCGAATCTTCCGCATCGATCGGTGGCAGCCTCGCCGGACGGGAATATAACCGAGATATCTATATCCCCGTCACGACCTTTCGCTCGCGGTTAGGCGACGAGCTGACAACTTCACCTTCCGGTGGTATCGATCGCGAACTCGTCGAGATCAGCCAGATCACGCTCATGATCGAAGACGTCGAGTCTGTCGAAGAAAGCGCAGCCGTCGCTCGAATCCTTCTCGAAAAGTACCACGTCGAAGATGACTACACGATTGTCGTACCCAAGGAACTGCTCCGCCAGGCAGAAGTTCTGCGAGCCATGTTCAACGTGTTGCTCGTTCTGATTGCCGGGATTTCACTCCTGGTGGGCGGCATCGGTATCATGAATATCATGCTGGCAACGGTCACCGAACGAACTCGCGAGATCGGCGTGCGACGAGCAATGGGAGCGCGCCGCAGCGACATCATCACTCAGTTCCTTGCTGAGACCGTCGTGCTGACCGGCACGGGCGGGCTGACGGGAGTCGCCTTCGGTTTCCTGTGCGGCCCGGCAGTCTTCGGCGTCCAGTATGTGTTGAAGCAGTTCCTGCCGAATGTCTGGACCGCTCTTCCACTGGCAATCCAAAACCTGGAGCCGATCGTCGCCCCTTGGTCAGTCGGAGTGGCATTCTCAATCTCGGTTATCGTCGGAATCCTGTTCGGCTTGTACCCCGCTCGCCGAGCCGCCCTGATGGACCCCATCGAAGCCCTGCGACACGAATAACGGACCGGCTTTCCACCGTCGTCAACTCCCACCAACCGTCGCAAGGTTGCTTCCATCATTCGACAGGTCAAAGTACGGCCTCGATATGAACGTCGAGCCAATACTCTTCCCGGCACCTTCCTCTCTCTCACACCGTACGATCGGTTTCTGTCGAAATGGCCAACTACCGCGACAAGCGTCCCCAACGGAAGCAATGGCAACGGCAGGCTCCCGTGTTGCTGGACACGTCTCAACGCCCGCTGGACATCGTCGAAGATCCGTCGTCTTTGCCGGCCGTGCAGATTGATACCGACTTTCCACACCCAAACGTTTTCCGAAAACGCCTTCGCAACATCCCCCAGGAAGCGAAACCGGGCGATCTCGTTTCCATCTCGCACACCGACGGCCGGCATCTTGGTTACGGTTATTTCAACTCGACGGCTGGCGTCGCCCTGCGTTTCATTCGATGGGGCGCTGAACCGCCCAATGACGAGTTCTGGGATCAACTTCTGAAACGCGCAGTTTCGTTTCGTCATGACACCTTGAAAATCGGTGAATCCACAACTGCCTGCCGCCTCATCCATGCAGAAGGCGATTTTCTGCCTGGAATCGTTGTCGACCGTTACAACGATGTGCTGTCACTTGAAGCGTATTCTCTGGCAATGTTTCAGCGTGCTCAGTCGATCGCCGAAAGACTTGCCGCCGTTTGCGGCACTAAACATTGGATCGTCAAACCAAGTCCAAAAAGTGAGACTCAGGAAGGTTTTTCCGCACCGGTCATCAGTTCCCCAGATCTGCCACGCACCACAACCATCCATGAATACGGAACGAGGTTCCGCATCAATTTCAACCAAGGTCACAAGACCGGCTTCTTCTGTGACCAGCGCGAAAACCGTATCAAGCTTGCCGGATACTGCGAAGGAAAATCAGTCGCCGACATCTGCTGTTACACCGGCGGTTTCGCAATTCAGGCAAAGAAAGCCGGCAACGCTGCTGAAGTAACCGGAGTAGAACTCGACGAAAACCCGCTTCAACTGGCAAAGTCCAACGCCAATCTCAACCAGGCGAAAGTCAGCTTTGTTCAGGCAGATGCCTTCGCCTGGATGCGCGACATAGTTCGCAACGGCCGACAATTCGACGTTCTCGCATTGGATCCGCCAAAACTGATCCATTCCCGTGAGGAAATTGAAGAAGGGCGACGCACTCACTTCGATCTGAACCGTCTGGCCCTGCAACTCGTTCGTCCTGGCGGAATCATGGTGACGTTTACGTGCGCGGGCCTCTTAACCAATGAAGAGTTCGACAAACTTGTCCGTTCCGCGGCGCGCCAGGCGGGTCCACCAGTACCTGGCACGGAATCGGAAGAAAACCCGAGACGCCAGCCGCGTGAAGTCCAAATCTTCGACCGCACCGGTGCATCTTCCGATCATCCCGTCGCCGGAAGCTGCCCCGAATCAGAGTACTTGCGAGCACTCTGGTTACGAGTTCTTTAGGTACTGCCCCGTAATCGATTCTCGACACGCAACAATATCGGCAACCGAACCTGTTGCCACGACTTGCCCGCCGCCAGGCCCAGCTTCAGGCCCCATGTCGATGATGTGGTCCGCTCGGCGAATCACATCGAGATTATGTTCAATCACGATCAGCGAATGTCCGACTGAAATCAGTCCTTCGAAACATTCCAGCAACCGAGCAACGTCCGCTGGATGTAGACCGGTTGTCGGTTCGTTCATGATGAGCAGCGAGCCCGTCCGACTGTTCGCCGCCAGGCACGAAGCCAGTTTCAGCCGTTGTGATTCGCCACCGGACAATGTCGCCAGAGGTTGCCCAAGGGTCAGATAATCAAGACCGACATCCTTCAGTGACCGTAGTCGTTTCTGAATCTTCGGCTGGCCTCGAAAGAATGAAAATGCTTCGGTCGCCGTCATCGCCAACACATCGGCGATGGTTCGTGCCCGCCACTGAACCTCGAGAATGTGCGGCAGATAACGAGTCCCGCTGCAGTCCGGGCACGTCATCGACACGTCGGCCAGAAACTGCATGTCGATCTCCACGCGGCCCGTACCTTCGCATTTGTTGCAGCGCCCACCGGAATCAGTATTGAAGCTGAAGTGCGAAACGGTGAGATTTTGATTGCGAGCGGCCTCCGTTTCAGCAAACAAACGCCGAATCTCGTCAAAGACTTTGAGCCACGTTGCCGGATTGCTGCGTCGAGAACCCGCCAGCGGTCGATCATCAATCAACTCTACCGAGCTGATCGAATCCGCGCCTTTGAGTCCACCATATTCGCCAACAACGGCGACCGAGCACGACTGCTCCAGTTCCTTGCAAACGGCTGGAAACAACACACTCTCAATTAACGAAGATTTCCCCGCACCGCTGACGCCAGTAACGACGCAAAGAACACCCAGAGGAAACTTGACCGAACAATCTTTCACGGTATGAAAAGTCGCATCGCTGAGCTGCAGCCAACCTCTTGCCTGTCGACACGTTGATCCTCTCGCTGCTGTGTGCTCGCTTCCTGTCTCGCGGGTGGCCGTTCCAGCGAGCCAACGCCCGGTTGCAGACTCCGCAACTGCCGCCAGGGCGTCTGTGTTCCCGGCATAAACCAGTTTCCCACCGTCGCGGCCCGCGGCAGGTCCGATATCAAGCACATGATCTGCCGCGTTAAGAAATTCCCGTTCATGCTCGACGACGACGACCGTGTTTCCACTGTCTCGAATATCTCGGACGATGCTTACGACACGCGATACATCTCGCAAATGCAAACCAGCCGAAGGCTCGTCAATCACGAACAACGTGTTGACCAGACTTGATCCGGCGATCGATGTCATAGCCACACGTTGAGCTTCGCCGCGCGACAGTGAATTCATTTCACGGTGCAGCCGCAGATAGCCAAGCCCAACCAACGTCAGAAACTTCAATCGCTCAACAATGTCAGTAACCAGATTTGAAGCGATGGACGCTGTTTCTAACGACGTGGTCAGTTCAGTTTGGAAGAAGGCCAACAGGTCATCAACCGTCTGAGACGACAGGTCGCTGATCGACGCCGAACAATCGCGCCCGGCGGAGTCTGTCGAACTACCAAGACGAACGGCAAGGGCATCCGGGCGGAGCCGCGTTCCTTCACATGCTGTGCAACATTTGAACTGACGCCATTGGCTAAGAAACTCACGAGTGGCGGTCTGTGGTTTTCGTCGTTCGAGTCTCTCAAAGAGACCGCTAAGCCCCTCGGAATTCTTCGTGCCAGGCACTTGAGATGAGCCACCACTATAAATTAGAGCCTTCTGCTCGGACGTCAGGGTTCGAAACTCAACGTCAAGGGGCACGCAAGAATTCTCTGCGAAGCGAAGCAGCCTCTCCCGCTCGCGTTTCCATCGGTCGCCTCGCAGCGCAACGATCGCTCCGGCTCGCAGTGACAGTGACTCATCCGGGACCATGCTGTCGAAGTCCAGCTTTGTAACGCTTCCAGTTCCGCAACAATCCGGGCATGCTCCCAGTGGACTGCGAAAACTCAGAGTCGCAGGCTCCGGCTTCGTAAATAACCTGCCACAAGTTGAACAATCAAAGTTGGCAGAGAAACGGTGAACCGTCCACGAATCATTGTCGATCAGTACGGGCTCACACGCACGACTACCTGCAGCGTCTAGTTGGTCCTTTAAACCAACAGACACATTGAGCGTTGACAGCTGAGCAAGCAGCATGCACCGTCCACCGGACTCCTCAAAGCATGTTTCAACCGCCTCTACGATTCGCTCTAGACTGATTTTTCCCGAGACGAGTCGATCTACAATCACAATCCGCTGTTCGCCATCATCAGGCTGAAAAGATAAATCCTGAACTGAAACACTGCTCCCGGACAAAGCAGAGTCACCATCACCAGTTGACGACTCAGCGTCGAAGCGATTGAAGGTTACGGTGCGGGTGAACCCGGCTTCGAGCAATTCTGCGACCGTGAGATTCCGATCTGTTTCATTGGCCGATTCGTCATGATCGATGTCTCGCTCGCTGGCTGGCAACGGAAAACCAATCTGCAGTCGGGTACCCGGCGGTAACCGATCGATCGACTCTGCAACCGACACGGCTGAATCCTGGCTAACGGGCTGTTTACAATCGGGACAGACAACGACTCCACGCCGCGCAAATAAAACTCGAAGCGTATCGTCGATCTCAGTCACTGTGGCAACGGTTGCAAGTCGAGATGCCGCCTTTGCAGCGGCGTTTTGCCGCAAAGCGACTGCTGGCGGGATGCCGTCGATGCTGTCGGCATCTGGTTTCTCAAGTCGATCAAGATGACGTCGAGCCGATGATGAGAAACTTTCGATGTATCGACGCTGACCTTCCGCATACAGAGTATCAAACGCCAGACTGCTCTTTCCGGAACCACTGACTCCGGTAATTATCGTGAGACTGTTCAATGGGACATCGACGTCAACCGATTTGAGGTT
The DNA here is from genome assembly GCA_937904325.1 of uncultured Planctomyces sp. Taxonomy (GTDB): domain Bacteria; phylum Planctomycetota; class Planctomycetia; order Planctomycetales; family Planctomycetaceae; genus JABMPE01. The sequence continues at coordinate 108,036 of CALGTK010000375.1, read as the reverse complement.
GTGCACGCGAACGCCTCTGAGTTCGATGTTTGGCAACACCGACTCTGCAGGTATCAACTTTGACGGCGATTTATCACTCATGCCCGAAGCGTACGCAGACCGAGCGAACTCTTCGAGTCAATTCCGCCTCGACACGATCGTACGTATCAATGTCCTCTTCGATTGCGTTCGTCGGCGCTGATATGAAGAATCCGCACTCACGCCAGTGGACATGTTTCTTGATCTCCGAATAAGCACCCACATCCCGATGAAGACGATCAGCGGACTACTTTCGATTGACAAACCCGAAGGGATGACGTCTCGACAAGCCGTCACTCGCGTCAAGAATCTCCTGCGAAAAGTCGGGTATGGTCGACAGATCAAAGTAGGGCACTGCGGGACACTCGACCCACTGGCAACCGGAATTCTTGTCATTTGTGTTGGCAGGTCTACACGACTGGTGCAGATGATCCAGGAACAACCGAAGTCCTATTCTGGCACATTTCGACTCGGGCTCGTAACATCAACGGACGACTGCACCGGAGAAGTGCTGGCTGAATCGGAACTTGATACCGAGAACTTATCGCGGCAGGCTATCGTCGACCTGCTCCCCGACTTCACCGGACACATCGAACAGGTTCCACCGAAATTTTCAGCAATCCACGTCGACGGAAAAAGAGCCTATAAACTCGCCCGGCAAGGCCACGATGTCGAACTGGAGCCGCGGCCGGTGCACATCTACCGCCTTGAACTGGCCGGATTCGAACTACCCGAATTCAAGCTGCAAATCGAATGCGGCTCCGGAACCTATATTCGTTCCCTGGGGCGTGACATCGGAGAAAGACTTGGATGCGGAGCGACAATGAACACTCTGAATCGCTCGGCGATCGGAGCATTCTCTCTCTCTAATTCTGTGACTCCGAATCAGTTAACACCGGAGAACATAGAATCATTCGTTGAACCACCGATAACAGCAGTTTCGCACTTGCCCAGTTACGAGATCAATGAGCTGCAGAAAGAAAGAATCTACAACGGACGGATGGTGGAAATTGACACCGTGGCGGCACTTAAACACGCCCCCGAGAACGGGAATACAGCCAGGCTCATACTGGTCGATAATAACCAGCAGCTTGTCGCCGTTTCGACTTACCGGTTTGAAGATCGAACGGCGAAACCGGTGATGGTCTTCCACGATCCACCACGCGATTGAATTCCGCCATTGCTTAACGGGAGTTAACAAGCAACTTAATCAGCGTCACCCTTGAGCCGGGCCAGCTGCTCCTGTGCTGGCCTGCTGACGCAAACCATCCACTTCCTGCTTCAACTGATCAAGCGAAGCGCGGGCTTGCTCAAATGCCTGTTTGGCCGTCGTTGTTCGGGCTTGAACCGGAGCAGTGGCTGCCTGCTCGGCCTGGTACTTCTTCGTTGCTTCCGCGACGACAGCTTTCGCCCCAACAGCTTTCTGCTGAGCCGCTGTGACATCCTTCTGAATGACCGCCAATGATTTGTCCAACTCGGCGACTTTCGTTTTAACCTGAGCGATTGTCGCATTGTTGCGGTCGAACGCCGCCTTCAACTGACCGGCAGCGGCAGCCAGCTCTTTGTCAGCAGGTAGTGCTGCTACGGCTGCTGCACCTTTAGAGACCGCATCCTGCAGCATTGGAACAGCTTTTTCGCGAACAGCAACCTGCGCCGCCTGCGTCTGCTTATCTACCGTGACCTGAGCAAGCTTTTGCTTTATCGCAACCACTATGTCCGTTGATGTCTTCTCAGTCTTCTGTGCAGCAGACACGGCCGCCTGCGCCAGTGAAACTTTGTTTTGCATTTCCTTCAGCTCAGCTTCGGCCTCCAGAAACGCGAGTTCAAGTTCGCCAAACTTCTGCTGACGTTCGTTTAGCGCGACCAGCTTGGCGGTAAACTGAATCTCGTTCTGCCATCGAGTCACCGCCTGCTGAGCTTTTGCGGCTGCAGCGTTTGCTGAGTCAAGAGCAGCCTTTGATGCTGTGGCGTTCTTCTGCTCGGCGTCCAGGGATGCTGTATATTGTGTGACCGCTTTCTGAGTGGCAGCGATGACCGTCTTCGTTGCAGCAATCGCCTTCGTGCCAGCTGCAACGGCAGCAGTTGCTGTGTTCATTTTTGCCGTTTCTTCTGCAACCGTTCTGGTTGCGGCCACAAATGAGCCATCGCGAGAAACTGCCACCGCTTTCAACTGGGCAGCAGCTTTGACGACATCCGGATCTCCGGCGGCTTTCGCAACAGCCAGATCGGCTTTCGCAACAGCTTCCTTCAGTAATGGAACGAGTGGCTGCAAGGTTGCAACTACTTTCGCGGATACATCCAACTTGACCTTCGCGTCGGCGGCAGTTTTTTGATCGACTACCAGCTTTGCAGTGAGGGTCTTTTCCAGAGTGGTAGCCTCCGCCAGTTTCTTCTGACCTGCTGCCAGCTGAGCGGTTGCAGCAGTTACTTTCGCCTGTGCGGCAGTGTAAGCCGCTTGCTTGGTCTTTTGATCCGCTACGACTTTACCCACATCTGCCTGTGCTAGCGCCAGTCGAGATTCAAGCGTAATGGGGTTGGTTGATAGTTCACCAAGTCGCTTGCCATCTGCAGCGTTCCAGACACGGACGAGTCCCGTCCAGTCTCCACCGACCACTCGCTTTGTTTCGTCACAATACGCCGTTGCCAGCGCGAGATCGGCGAATGCTTCAAAGGTACGGATCGCGGCTCCATCTCCCTTCCACAGCTTGACGGTCTTGTCCCGTCCGGCGGTGACGATTTCTCCATCTCGAGTGAAGTCGACAGATGCCGTCCCTCCACCGTGAGCGCCCCAACTCTTGATCTGTTTACCGTTTTCCATTTCCCACAATCGGACGGAAGCATCTTCACTGGCCGATGCAAGAAGGTTTGAATCCGCTCGCCACGAAAAGCCGCTGATCCGTTTCGAATGGCCCTTCAGACCAAGGTATTCCCGGCCTGTGTCTGCTTCCCAAACGAATACGCCACCATTTCGGTCACCTGTTGCCAGCAACACGCCATCCGGACTGAACGACACGGCACTTACCCAGTCAGTGTGTTTCCGAACTTCGTAAACGACTTCGCTGGTTTCCGTCGAATAGACACGTACGACCTTTTGTGGACCACCGAGTGCAATGTACTTGTGATCCGAGCTGATGTCCGCCCCCATGACAGCGTCGAGCTCGTCACCTATTTCGAAGATGCGTTCACCATTTTTTACGTTGAACACCACAACCCGGCCGGCTGTTGCACCCTGACCACCGCCAGCGAGTAACAGGTGACCGCTTCGGCTGAATTGAAGAACATGTGGTTCGCCTTCCGGGAATGGCAACGTTCCAGCGAGTTCCAGCGTCTGCGTATTGTAAAGCAGAATTTGTTTCTGGCCTGAAACTGCAACGAGCGTTGCCCACGGACTGGTGGCAATAGAGTTAACCGCGGTGCTCCGCTCGGTATGTACGACCGGCTGCAGTGAAAGCCGCGTCGGCAATGGGGGCGGGCCGTCCGGTCGTCCAGTCGAGCCAAACGACAATGCAAATTCCATCTTTGCTTTTGGACGAACAACTGCCTTACTGCTTTTCGTGTCGAGTGCTCCGCCGACGATCCAAGCCTTAATCACGTCTAGCATTTCGGCCGGCAGCTTGTCAGCCTTGGGAGGCATGTATGGCTCAGATTCGTGATTGACCAGGAGCCACAAATAACTGCTGTCCACATCACCGGCTTCGACGACGTCACCAGAGCTGCCACCCTCTTTCATGGCGGTGTAGTTTGTCAGATCGAGTCCGCCGCTCTTCTTGTCCGGGTTATGACAAGCGAAGCACTTGGCGCGGAAAATCGGCTGAACGTGGTCAACGTAGGTGATTTTCTCATCTGCAGCCCGGGTGGATGCTGTTGTCACAAACAGGATGCATGCAGTCAAAGCCAGTCGAAAATGAAGCATGGCCGTCTCCGGACGCTAAGTCGAAAAATTTGAGGGTGGGGTGCTCAGTAAAGAACATGTCTAGTGCGTCCGAGCCGCAACACACTAAGTCAATGTAGGTTAGCTACTGCCTGTTGGGATTCTGGATTGAGAAGGCAGTGAAATATTTGGATCACAAATGCAACGATCCGGAAATCTCCACAGATATCACAAACCTGCCATGTCCTGCACAACTGGACGTGAACAGGGAACTCAATGGTTAAACACAAACTCGCGGGAGTTCAGCGTGGCCCAAAAAATATCTTCCAGAGCCTGCTGTTTGTTCTGCTCATTGTCGACGACCTCTTTCAGAGCAGCTGCTTCTCGCTCCGTTGGCTTTCGACTAAGGCAGCGGATGTAGATTTCTTCGGCGATCTGTTCCGGTGTCTTACCTTCCGTCAGTCGAGTTGGCACGAGTTTCCCCTGTGCCATTTTCGTATTCACGGTGTCACCATTCAGCAGGTGAAGAGCTTGTGAGAGATTCGGTTCAATGGAGACTTCGCAAGAACAGACTGTTTCCCGTTTGGCTCGCCCGAATGCCGTCAGGAAGTATGTCGATGTATTTCCATTTGCAATCTGAACCGCTCGAGCTCCAGTCGGTAATCCCTGGAACTTGTTCTTCGTATCGGTGACCTGCGTGATCGCGTCCAGCAGAACTTCCGCTCGAACCCGGCGAAGAGCCGCGTGTGAAAAGTTTCGAGAATCTTTGACGTTTGTTTCGTTAGTGGCGGTTGAGTGCTGATAAACACGCGACGTGCAAATGTCACGAACGAGTTTCTTGAAATCGTAGTTGTATTCAGTGAAACGTCGCCCCAGTTCGTCAAGCAATTCTTTGTTGACCGGTGGGTTGGATACTCGAACGTCGTCGACCTGATCGATGATGCCTTTGCCAAAGAAGTGTGCCCAAACGATGTTGCCAAGATTGGTCGCAAAATATGGATTCTGTGGCGATGCAAGCCAGTCTGCCATCACGACTCGTCGGTCTTTGCCTTTGACATCGGGCACTTCTCCACCAAGGAACTTCGGAGCCATCACCTTGTTGCCAACAAGGTGTCGGACGTCGCCGCTACCGCTGTTGTAGATAATCAATTCACGTGGGTCTTCGCCACGCTTTCGACCGATCTGTGAGAAGAATGCGGCGAAACTGTAGTAATCGTCCATTGTCCAACGGTCAAACGGATGATTGTGGCACTGGGCACACTGAATTCTCATACCCATGAAGACCTGAGCTACATTCTCCGATGTTTTCAAGGTATCGCGTTCATTCTGATAGTAGTTCGTTGCCGCGTTTTGAAATGTCCCACCGCTGGAGCCAAGCAATTCACGAACCATCTGGTCGGTCGGCATGTTGCTGGCGATCCGTTCCTGAAGCCAGTTGTAGTAACGCAGCATCGACTTGTAACTGATCTGGTTTGTGGTTCGAATTTGGAGCAGTTCCGCCCATTTCATCACCCAGACTTCAACGAATTCTTTGCGGTTCAGTAGTTCATCGACAAGCTTGACTCGCTTTTTCTCGTCTTTGTCTTCCATGAATCGAACGTACTCTTCCATCGTGGGCAGAACTCCGACGATGTCGAGGCTTGCCCGTCGCAGGAATTCCTCATCCGTGCAGACACCGGAAGGCAGGATTCTGAGTTTCCTCAGCTTGTTGTAGACGAGGTTGTCCACGAAGTTGAACTCTGGCGTTTTCGGGTCCGTGTACTGCTGCCCCTTGGGCAACATAATGAACTGTCGACCGACGGTGTGAGTTTCAAAGCGAGCCATAATGAAGGCTTCGCCCCGCTCGTGAGCGGTGACCAGGCCGTCGGGCGAGACAGTTGCGGACGTGTCGTTGTTTGAAAGAAACACTGCGAGGTTTGTAACATCGCGGTCAGTTCCGTCTGAGTATTTTGCTCGGACAGTCAATTGCTGAGTGGTCCCTGCACCGTCAAGGACTGCAGCTGGTGGGTATAGCTCCACAGTAAGTACCTTGGGGACTTCGCCCTGATCATTGTTTCCGCCCGCTTTCAACCACCGGAGCATAGTCGCGTAGTACTCGCTGTCGGTCCCAAACCGCTTGCCGCCTGTGTGTGGTACCGAGCCAACAGACTTGGTCATGAGCAGACTTTCTTCGGGCAACGCCAGATTGATTCGGCGGCCGGGCAATTCGCGGGCAATTCGAAACTGATCGCCGGCTGGATCAAAACCGAACAAAGAGAGGCGAAAACCATCTTTTCCTCGAGCAGCACCATGACAGCTACCAGTGTTACAGTTGGATTTCATGAATATCGGCATGATGTCCAGCTTGAAACTGACATCACGGTCAGCGGTCGCCTGTTCGATTTTGATCGGGATCATCTTAGAAAGGCCCCCGAATTCGACCGCCATTTGGCTATCGCCATCTGAGACCGGGTGAAGGACATTTCCCTCCAGCTTAACTTTCGCAGCATCGCTCAGCGTGAATTTTGCCTCTTTGGTCACGTCGCGCGTCAAGCCGTTTGGATAGGCGACCTGCACGACGAATGACTGTCGGTCACGCATCGTGTTGATGTGTACCTCGCCAGGATAGACCTCAAGAGAAATTGGCTTTTCCTGAGCATCCGTCGTGAGCGAATTCAGTGAAGCGATGAACGCAATAGCAACGGTCCACAGTCGGGAACGAAACATGGCAGTAGTCCTTCAGAAGCCGTACAGCATGGTTTGAAAGGGACTCAGTGATACAGCAACAATTTAACTAAGAAACGATATCTTGAGCTCGGTTATTCATGTATCAGTTATTTACCGGCGGCGGCGGCTTTCGCCTTTTCAAGACGCAGCATTTCCAGTCGAGTCAGCCGTCGCGGTGGTTTCGCAACCGGCTTCGGTGCCGGCTTTACCACTGCGACAGTCGCTGGTTTGGGTGTCGGCTTTGGTTCAACCTTTGGTGGCAGCGGCTTGTCGATTCGAAGTTCGGTTGTGCCAACGTTATGGACGATCGGCTCACCGTTCATCGTGATCGTGATTTGGCCAAAGACACTTTTATGACGTCCCGCTGGTGTCGTAGCGTCAGTAGTCACTTTGAAGATGACTTCCTTCGTATCCTTGGTGAAGTTCATCGGGCCCGTAACAGCCTTATTCGGCAACCCGTAGATTTTGGCGACAGCTTCACCCGGGAACTCCTTGGTTTGCGTCAACGTGCAGACGATTTCCGTTTCCTGCCCCTGGTCGCAAGCACTACGACTCATGGCAAAAGTGACGTATGGCTCGGAAATTTCGAGTGGAGTAAGTGAAGATGAGGCGAACGCGTTACCTCCATCGACGGCTCCCCAACCAATAGCGAAGACCTTCCATATGCCGATGGCAGCGCTGCCGCTTGCATTGATCGGATAGAGAGCCTCAGTCTTGCCCTTAGGTATCTGAATTGAACTTCTGGCTCCGAGCCCTGGCGGTCGGAACGGAAATTGAACGGTAATGGTTTCGTCCCAGCCATCTTGCTTGGTGGCAACAATTTTCACATTCATTGATCCATTGCGAGCGATAGGAACTTTCGGAACGATGATATCAAGCTTGAACGGGATTTCGTCAACCACAGCGATCGGCATACGGTGCATGGTCTTTGTGTAGTACAGGGATTGTCCCGGGGCTCCATAGACAAAGTCCGACTTGTTTGAGAACCCACCATTGATTTCCGGGTTCTCAGCGTGGTGAGCCACAAAATCGTACAGTCCGCCGGTAAGTGGAGCATCCGCTGCCGCTTCAAACACGACCGGCATGACACTCATATTTGCCGGCACCTGGTCGTGGTGCATCGTAATTCCGGCTGGAAGTTCTTTTGGTGCAAGGACCAGTTCACCGCCAAAGTTGCGACGAGCGAGATTAATGTTTGTTCCAAATCGATTGCCTCGCCCAACGAAAATCTGCTGTCGATACTGTCCGTACCGTTCGGTCCGCGCGATGCTCAGTGTGAGACCGGGCTTGATTGGCTGAAATTCGACTCGGTAAACGTAAGCCGGTCCGCCGCGCATTAAATGATCTCGAATGAGTAGCGTGTATTCGCCATCCGCCGGCACGTTGAATCTGAAGTAACTGTCTGGCCCGCGTGAGTCATCGTTTGATGCAACGCGCCCACCTGTTGCATTGTAGAGATACATTACCGGGTCAATCGCAGAACGGATCCGGCGACCGTAGCACTCGACTTCAAACTGTTGCCCCTTCTTCGCGGTGAACTTGAAGAAGTCCTGATCTCCGGTTTCCTGAAGAATGCCGTTAAAGGCTGACGGAAAATCAGAGGGAGTTGCTGTTGCTCGGTCGTTGTTCGGTTCGACTTCCAGCGAGTTGCCAACATCCGAGAGTCGGAATGTGTTCCAACTCGGTGACCAGCTTCCTTCCTTACCGGCGAACACACCGTACTCAGGGATGACTTCGTTGGGCAGTGTGAACTTCTGAGCGAAGTCGCCACCGGCGTCGCCGATGAATCTCAGTTCGACTTCTTCACCGATCTTTCCACCTGCCGGGTAGACGGCGGTTGGGCGCGGGAAGTTGCCGATGTGAACACGGTAGCGACAGTTGCCGTTGCCACCGTAGGAACTTTCACGGACTTCGATTGTATATTTCCCGTCGTCCGGGGCTATCGCCGAAACGACGCAATCCTGAACGAGAAGCGGAGAGTCGTCAGCTGACGCAAGTTCGAATCGTTTGGCGTCGAGAATTGCGACGTACGGATCGAACAGAGTGGTACCAAGCCGGATAGCCTCAACTTCGGCCGCAATACGATCCCCCTTTTTCGCCTCGACGACGTAATAGTCGACGTCTTCAGAAGCGGCGACTCCGTTAACGGTAGAGTTGATGGGGACGACTTGCGGCGTAGCGAAGTCGCTGTTCGGCTCTTTTTCAACCACGTCCGGCAGGTAACCCACGAAGAATGTTCGGAAATCGGATATGCCTGTCTTCGTTCGAACCTGGCAGACCTGTTCACCCAGACGAGCGTCCGCAGAAACACTGATCACAGCTTTAAAGGAGTTCGCGTTGACCGGCTTGAACTCTTTCACCGAGAAGCCTGATTCGTAGAACATGATCTCTTCAACGTCGGCAAGCAGTCGACCACTGAAGGTCAGTTCGGTGTCTTTACCTCGCTGAGCACCTCGGGGCAGAATGATCGTCAGTCGCGGAGAAGCGGCGAACAACGTGCTGGCTGACATCACGAGTGCAAAAGCCAGCAGTGAACGGAAGGACCGAAACGCAGGCATATCCATACCTCTAAATCGCGGAATACTTAGAAATCAAAACTGTGGTTAAGACCAGCAGTAAAAAGAATTCGAAACTGACAAACTCAAAATACGCAGGAAGCCCGGCGTCTTTAAAACAGACACCGGGCTTCTTTGATCTCAATTAAGCGAGCAGTTCGTGACGAACTTTGCCGCCATCAACGATTTCGATTGGCCGATCACCAGGAGCCATTAACTCTTTGTCTGCAACGATTCCCATCGTGTGGTAAATCGTGGTTGCCCAATCGAGGACGCTCAGTGGGTTCTCTTCTGGTTCGCTGGCAGTTGCGTTGGATGATCCAAAGACTTGTCCGCCCTTGATGCCACCGCCGGCAAGGATAACGCTGAAGACTTTTGGCCAGTGATCCCGGCCGGCAGTCTTGTTGATCTTTGGTGTCCGACCAAACTCAGAAGCGATGCAGACGAGTGTTTCGTCGAGGAGCCCGCGATCTGAAAGGTCAGTCAGTAAAGCAGCCAGGCCCTGGTCGAGAGATGGAACCTGCCCCTTGATACTGTTTTCAATGTTGCTGTGCATGTCCCAGCCGCCGTAAGTCAGCGTCACGAAACGAACTCCAGCTTCGACGAGACGTCGAGCCATTAACATTCGCTGGCCGGCCTGGTTGCGACCGTATCGATCGCGAAGGCCTTTGTCTTCGGCTTCAATATTGAACGCTTCTCGGGCTGCAGGCGAGCTGATCAAGCTGTATGCACGATCGTAGAAGCTGTTCAATGCGTCGAGATTATCAGCCTTTTCTTTGGTCAGGAAGTGATCGTTGACCTTGTCGAGAACGTTTCGACGTGTTGTAAATCGAGCATCGTCAATTCCGTTCGGCAGATTCAGGTCGCGGACTTTGAAGCCGTTGGCCGCGGGATCAGAACCAAGGCTGAACGGTGCGAAGGACGAGCTGAGATATCCAGTCCCTGCGAATTCGTTTGGCTGGTTCGGAACACAGACGTACGGCGGAAGATTTTTCCGTGGGCCCAGTTCGTGACTGACGACACTGCCCATACTTGGGTATTTCAGAGCCGGGCTGGGTCGAGCTCCCGTGAACATGTTGTGCGTGCCACGCGCATGGGCCGCCTCTCCGTGGGTCATTGATCGGCAGATGGCTATCTTGTCGACGACCTTGGCGGTGTGCTTCATCGTCTCGTTGATGCGGATGCCTGAGACGTTGGTGTCGATCGACCCCATCGGTCCGCGATATTCAACCGGAGCGTACGGCTTGGGATCCCAGGTTTCCTGGTGGGCACAACCACCCGGAAGGTAGATGTAGATTACATTCTTTGCAGTGCCTTCGAAGCTATCGTAATTCTTCAGATCGGCCTGAGCCTTCTGCATCTGAAAGTAATTAGCAAGCGACAGTCCGACACCGCCGGCGAATCCGGCCTGCAGGAATCCACGACGATTAGTACCAGTGCGCATTGGACATTCTCCTGAAGGTTCACAAACTTAGAGGATTGCGAAATCTATTTTAAGCTGAGTAACACATCCCGGCATGCCGGGTTAGTTGGTGGTTCAAAGGTGGGGGCCGAATTCTGGGCGCTGCTCAAGCCGCTGAGGGCGGCGGGTGGGAAGCAGCGATAGTCCCATCAGAGTCGACTTAAATGTGGCAACAGCAGACCGAGTTTCGGGGCGATTGTCAAGCTCGGGCTGGACAAACAACCGTCACGACTGCCAGCCTGTGTCGATTATATCGACATGTCTCCACGATCACTGGAATCGAAGCTTATCATTCCTGACGCAACCTGCCTTCGGACTGAGAACGTAATATCTTTAGAACTGTCAAATGCTACTGTCAAATCAGCCTGACACCATCACCCACCGACGACTCAAACTGACGATCATGTGAAAGCTTCGAACATGTCCAAGACAACGCTCCAAACCATCGGACTCCTCATCGGACTTGCCCTGATCGTGGCTGCCGCTCCGCTTCTATGGACGGTTGGGGCACTGGATCAGTCACGGGCCGGGCTGCAACTCGGTCAGGCGATTCCTCCAATTACTGAAGTCGAAGGATGGCTCAACGGTGACGGTCCAACACCTGCCGATCTGGATGGCAAAGTCGTCTTCGTCAACGGGTGGTTTCTGAACTGTAAGTACTGCCACGAGGGGATGCCGGAACTCGTAGAAATCTATGACCAGTACCACAGTAAAGGCGTTGTCTTCGTCGGGATGACTTCTGACGATTCGGAGAGTGTGAAGAACGTCGAAAAGTTTCTCGACAAGTACAAGGTCGAGTGGCCCAATGCTTATGGGGCAGCAAATGCTCTTATGGCGTTCGATGCTGAATACTTCCCCGGCTATTGGCTGATTGGCCGAGACGGCAAAGTTGTCTGGAACAAAGCACTACAGGGTCGAGTGCCACTTCAGACAGCTATCGAACAGGCTCTGGCTGCGAAGGCTCCGGCGATTCAAATGCCACCTGTCGAACAACCGGTGCCGCCAACCGGCTCGAACGACGGCCAGCAACCCGCCACCGCGCAGCTCTGATTCATGCTGCTGCCTTGTTCGTCGCTGCTCAACGGCGGGCGACTCACCACCAGTCGAGCACCGGCGTTCCCTGAGGGGCGGCATATATCCAGCCTCCAGTCAACAGATGAAATATGCCCGTCGGTTTCGGGAGAGCCGCTCGCAATAAGACGTAGCCGGCGAACGTGCTTAGCGTGAGCATCGCTACACGGCGACGATCCGTTGAAGAACCATCTGCAGACCTGGAAGATTGAAACAGCCAGACGGCCCCACCAAGCCAGATCGTCAGTACGAACAGATCAAGATATTCGATCAGCTTGAAGCAGAGTTCGTAAGAATTTGCCGGCCAGAACGGCTGAATGCCCCACCAGTAAAGTGAATCCGTGAGGATGTGAGCGACCGCCGCCAGCAGCGACCACCGAAACAGCAAACCAAAGTTCCTCAGTTTCAAAGCCGCACTTCCAACGACGGAACTCGCCACGGCGATAACAAGAACCGAAAGCAGGCTGTGCCCGAGCGCGTGGTGCAGCTTCCAGAAATACTGGTCCCCAAACAGCTTTGCCGCCGTATCCAGATCCGGAGCGACTCCTGCTGCGACAACAACCAGAACACCTTGCAATCCGAGCCGCTGCCGAACTCCGAATTCCGCAATCATCAGCGAACAGATAGCGTGCTCAGGCAGCGTCATGGCAACTCACTTCTTGTTGGTGACTCGTTTCCGCGAATTAACCGCCACAACGGCATCGAGGTCGAAACCTGCAGAGCCATCTTTGCCGCCGAAACTTTGCACATCTGTAATTCGAACGAAGCGAATCACTTTCAGTCCAAGCTGCTTCAGATCGAAATGATCGCCGCCGGCTTTCTTAACGTCAGTCGGTGAGATTTCGTTCTTTTCGAAGTTCGCTATCACAGGCTCGTAGCCGGCGCAGTTTTCTTTCGACGCCGTGTCGTACGAAAACTCGTGCCAGATAATCCCATCGAAGCTGACTTCTACTTTCCCCAGTTCAAAAAATCCGTAGGTCGGGTCGTTGCCAGGCTCAGCGAGGAACGGGTTTTCGAAAACGATCAGGTCCGGGCCTTTGCCGTCGAAGACTTCGTTGTCGACAAATTCCAAAGTGATGACTCCGTCTTTGCCCAGGGAAAAGACATCCTTGCCGGCCATCAGCTTCCCACCGCCTTTTGGAGGCCCAAGCACGATCTTTGGAAGCTTGTCCTCTCCTTGTCCGCCCCCCGATCCGATCTGGTAAGAAACCACACGATCAACGAACGGAGTCGGCTTCTGTGGTTTCGAATTTTCATCTGCAAGTGTCAGCCATCCACGACTGACCAGCGATCCGAGCATGACCGCAAAGACGATCGTTGTGCACTTACTCAAGAAAGTGTTCCTTCTCGCTGAGATGACTTGGTGGAGATTCGTTGCTTCGGCGGGTATGACACTGTGCAGTTTCAAGAATAACTCTGACGAAGCGAACGTTGAGAATTGATTATGGCGACGACAGACTCCGATTCACAGCGGCCTCTAGACGGACAGGTTGCACTCATCACGGGCGGCGGCAGAGGTATCGGTCGAGCCATTGCGATCGCTTATGCCGATGCAGGAGCAGTGGTCTGCGTGACAGCTCGTACTTCGGCGGAAATCGATCAGGTGGTCTCCGAAATCGAGCGGGCTGGAGGCCAGGCATTCGCAGTCACATGCGATGTCTCTGATCGTTCATCCGTCGAAGCAATGCTCGAGCGAACAATCGGTGAATATGACCGGCTGGACATCCTGCTTAATAACGCAGGTGGCGGACTCGAACGAACGCTTGTCGGAGAAGACGATCCCGACGTCTGGCAAAGCGTCGTCGAGATCAATCTGTTGGGAACATACTTCTGCACTCGAGCCGCGTTGCCCTATCTCAAAGCCAACGGCGGCGGAAAAATTATCAACGTCGGGTCAGGTATGGGGCACCAGGCACGGGCTAAGAACACTTCGTACAATGTTTCGAAAGCCGGCGTCTGGATGCTGACCCGATGCCTGGCGCTGGAACTCTGGGAAGACGGCGTAACCGTCAACGAGCTCATCCCCGGTCCCGTCTACACGGAGCTGACCGCCGACATTTTCCCGAAGGGCAAGGCTCACCCTGGTATCTCCAGCGAGTGGGTCAAAGCTCCGGAAGACGTTGTACCTCTGGCCTTAATGCTGGCAACGCAGTCAGGAAAAGGTCCGACAGGGCAATCGTTCAGTCTCGCTCGCCGCCCATTGTAAGTGTCCAATTGATTACGTTGCCAAGCGCTGCCTGTGAATCTCGTATAGAACGATGCCCGTGGACACCGCTGCATTCAACGATTCGACTCCAGTCGCATGAGGAATTGACACGAGCTCGTCGCATCGTTCAAGTAATTCGTCGCTGACTCCAGTACCTTCGTTTCCGATGATAACGGCCATCGGCTGCGTACAGTCAAGTTCGTCAATCCGGAGTTCCGCATGTGGCGACGTAGCGACAGTTCGAACTCCCGTTTCTTTCAGCGAATCGGTCGTATCGATCAGGTCTGGAGAACGGGTAATCTTCAACCGGTTGATCGCCCCCGCTGAGCTGCGGGCAACCTGACTATTGACTTCCGCTTGCCCGGTCTCGGCCACAAACACTCCGCTAACACCGAAAACACCAGCACTTCGGCATACTGATCCAAAGTTAAAGGGATCCTGCAGGCTGTCGAGAATCAGAAACAGCGGCGGTTCACCCGCCTGTTCAATGACCGATTCAACATCAACGTACGGGAAGGGAGGCATCCTCGCGATCACTCCCTGATGGTCCCTCGCGCCACAAAGCTGGGTGACGCGTTCGTGCGAAACGATTTCGAATGGCACCAGGAGAACCATCGCTGAATCAACGATCAGCTTGTGAGTCTCTTCGGCAAGCTGATCCGAAAGAACAAGTTCGTTCGGCAACCACCGCCCTGCTTCGAGCGTTTCAACAATTGCGTTGCGTCCGCGCAGCCACGAGTTCTGATGGTTGCCCATCATGGCTTTCTTTGAACGTTGTTTCTTTCGACGCTGTCCAACCATGACGTTCTAAAGACCGAAACATGAAGTAAACATGAGTGAGCGGGGATCAATGTTCAGCCTGAAACTGCTCACTTGAAGAACCGCCTTGCCCTATCGGCTCGGATCGATCGTTCGGATCAATGGTTCGCGACTGCCATCGATCAGCCGAACCTGCACAGGGCCATTTGCATTGGCGACAGCTTTTAGAAACTGTTGCGGAGTCTCGATGCTTGCCCCGTGAGCTTCTGTCAGCAAATCGCCCTCGCGCAGTCCGGCGATTTCAGCCGGACTGCCAGGCTCGACACGGTCAACAACAATTGCACGCGGGTACGGGCGATCGTAGTCAAAGTGCCGGGAACGCGACGTCGGCCAATCAACTTTCAGCCCTCGCCAGATTGGGTAGCGATCGTTCGACACAATGATTCGATCGACGTGTCTTCTGGGCCATTTTGCAAGTGGCACTGACATTATCCGTTCTCGACCGTTGTTGGCTCGGATGATCCGCAGTCTTCCAGTCGAGCCAGGAGCAAGTAAACCGACTTCGCGAAGGATGTCCGTTGGTTCGAAAACCGGAACGCTGTTTACAGCAAGTACAATATCCTTCCGCCGGAGCCCCGCTCGAAAAGCTGGCGACTCAGGAACGACCTGTCGAATTGCTACCCCGCGGGTTTCGCGTGTCACACTGCCAAACGTTGCCTGCACATCCTGAGGTGCTCCCGGAACGACTCCGAGAAATCCATATTCGATCTCGTAGCCGCGTAGCAGATCCTCGACGATTCTGCGAAGCGAAGAATTCAGCGGAACGGCATAGCCGACCGAGGTTTCATAACCTTCCAAAGCCGCCAGTGACGTCGTTATGCCGATGAGATCACCATTGCGATTCAACAGTGCCCCGCCACTGGTGCCCGGCCCCAGTCGAGTGTCAACGTGAAGGAGCGTTCCAAAATGGTGAATCGTTTCTCGATCAGATGTCGTTTCGGTGAACGGAAAACGTGAAACGTTGCTGATCATCCCCAAGCTGACACTGGGAGAACTGTCGCGAGCGATCGCGTAGGGATTTCCCAGCGAGATAACGAACTGCCCTTTGCGAACTCGTGGGTCCTCTGAAATCGAAATCACCGGAATGTCTGCCGGCGCAGATTCGATGTCGGAAGGATCAAAGGCAAGCACAGCCAGATCGCTGCGAGGATCAGCTGCATAGATAGTTGCCCATGCGGCCTGAGTCCGGCTGAAGCGGACGGCGATCCGGTTTTCCGATCGAATGATCCCGTCATTACGAAACGGCTGCCCACCTTTGACAACGTGATAGTTCGTCAAAATCAATCGCAAATGGAGATTGTCCGGCGAAGCCATCAGGATGCCGGTTCCAGGATTTTTTGGAATGTAGCCCGGAGCGAGCGGGTTATTCGAACGAAGATCTGCATGTATGCCGAACTGGTTGCGTGCCGCCTGCCGGTCTAAAGGCTCAGGTGCGATCGGGATTCGGGCAATCGCCACGACCGAGCGTTCTGCCTTCTCAACGGCATCAGTCACCGAATCTTCAATAGCCGAGAAGATGTCGGTCGAACTCTGAGCAGATGTCGATTCTGTACTTAGAACAATCGTTGAAACAATCAGGAAACTGAAACGCGCACAATCAAGGCACCAAACAGCCAGTCGCAGAGATGCTGCCCAGGTTGATGCCACGGATCTACCCTTGATTGACCTGGTTAATGGAAGAATCACAAAGCGTCGAGGATGTTTCGACGTGCGAATGCGATTGAAACTTCATCCGATGGCGCGTCAATAACGCACCTTTCTGCTGAACTAAAGAGAACTGACAAACAGAAACGAACCGACGCGGAAGTAGATTGCTCACCGTGTCGGCTCGTTACTTTTACTCGTAATCAATGGCTGAATCGACCCTCTTCTTGCATAGAAAGTCGAACCAGTATCACTCGACTTCTTCCTGTGCCGGTTCTTCGGCCGGTTGATCCGCAGGGGCCAGCAGGTCTTCGTGACCTCGCGCAACGAGAATCTTGCCTTTGATCTCTTCGGTAATTTCCGGATTCTCTTCCAGGAAGATGCGAGCTTTGTCGCGCCCCTGCCCGAGACGTGTTTTTCCGTAGCTGAACCACGAACCACTCTTCTGGACAATGCGATCGTCAACGCCCATGTCGATCAGATCACCTTCCAGACTGATGCCTCGCCGGCTGAGCATGTCGAATTCAGAAATCCTGAACGGTGGGGCGACCTTGTTCTTGACGATCTTCGCCTTCATCCGAATACCGACCGCTTCGTCGCCTTCTTTCAGAGTGGCGATGCGACGAACGTCGACTCGTGCCGAACTGTAGAATTTCAAGGCGCGGCCACCAGGCGTAGTTTCCGGACTACCGAACATGACGCCGATCTTCTCGCGAATCTGATTGATGAAGATGACGGTTGTTTTGGATCGGGCGATTGCTCCGGTCAGCTTTCGCATGGCCTGGCTCATCATTCGAGCCTGCAGGCCAACGTGTGTGTCACCAATTTCACCATCGAGTTCCGCCTTTGGCACCAGAGCGGCGACCGAGTCAACCACAATGATGTCGACAGCGTTTGACTTAATGAGCATCTCGGCGATGGCCAGAGCTTCCTCACCATACGACGGCTGACTGACCAGCAGGTCTTCAAGGTTGACGCCCAGTCGCTTTGCCCAGGAAGGATCAAGCGCGTGCTCGGCATCGACGAATGCTGCAATGCCGCCGGCCTTCTGAGCGCTGGCGATTGCGTGCAAGGCGAGCGTCGTTTTACCGCTCGATTCAGGTCCGAAGAGTTCAATGATTCTTCCACGAGGAAAACCGTAGCCACCTAGTGCGAGATCGAGAGACAACGCACCAGTGCTGATTCCAGAGATGGCCTGGGACCGCTCATCCGAGAGCCTCATGATCGAGCCCTGACCGAAAGCTTTTTCGATCAAACCTAATGTGTTCGTCAGATTTACGGGGCCTTCTGGTTCGGCCTTCGGTTTGCGGGACGATTTCTTCAGGGCCATACGTCGACTTCCTTCCATTCTGTCTGCGATTAAAACTGCGTCCGAGTGTGGCTGTCAGCCACAATCAAAGTGAATCCACAGACCTCACCGAGTGATGCACAGTGCACACTGAAAGGCCTTCGCTAATCCTGCCGATTCTTATCGACGCTCACAAGCCCGATGAAAACTGTTAATGCCGCGTTTTCAAACAGGTGGGACAACAGTGTGTCCCACCTGGCCGGAGAACAACCTGACAACCAGCAAAACGCCGTGCGAGGCACAATGTACGATCGAAAACGTTTGTTCCACAAACTCTAAGCAAGAACCGATTCCAGTAAAAGGGTTGGCCCAAAAATTAAAGACGATTCATAGCGGCTGCAGCGAAGCATTTCAGTGCCGTGAGTTCGCACGGTTGCAGAATGTTTTCGGTCAGCCAAAGTAGCATCATCGTTCTCGACAGACTGTTCAGTATTCCTGGAAACTTAATCGACTTTACCGCGAAAGAAATGTCATGCCCCACTTCCCGATTCAGTCAGCGCGGGATCTCTTCCGTCTCAGCATGCTCGCCGCTTTGTTCGTAATCTGCACGATGGCCGCATCGTCGACGTCTGCGGCGGAGCCAGCTGAAAAGAAGAGCGGCGTCAAAAAGCCGAACATCGTCTTCTTTTTCATCGACGACATGGGCTGGACCGACGTCGGCTTTATGGGCAGTGACAATCACGAAACGCCCAACATCGATCGCCTTGCTTCCGAAGGTCTCGTCTTCACCGATGCCTATGCCTGTGCTCCAAACTGTGCTCCCAGCAGAGCGTGCCTGATGTCTGGCCAGTACTCACCACGGCACGGCATCTATACGGTTGGAGATCCCAAACGAGGCAACCACGCTCAACGCAAACTTGAACCAACTCCGAACAAAACCGTCCTGGGCGACGACTTCATCACGATTGCCGAGTCGCTTCACACCAGCGGCTACACCAGCGCATCGATGGGCAAGTGGCACCTTGGAGCCGATCCAACGACGCAGGGCTTCGACGTCAATATTGCCGGCAAAGAATGGGGTAGTCCCAGCGGCGGCGGATACCACAGCCCCTACAAATACCCCAACCTCGTCAACAAAGAGTCTGGCGAGTACCTGACCGATCGACTGACTGCCGAAGCCTGCAGGTTCATCGAAGCGAACAAAGGCGTCCCATTCTTCCTCTACCTGACGCACTATGCCGTCCACACGCCGATTCAGGGACGCGCCGACCTTGTTGAGAAATATGAAGCTAAACCAAAAGCAGAACACCACAAAAATGCGAAGTACGCAGCGATGGTCGAAAGCGTCGATCACAGCGTCCGCGACGTGCTGGCGAAACTTGACGAACTCGAATTGGCCGACAACACAATTGTTCTGTTCTTCTCAGACAACGGCGGCTACCTGGGCGCGACTTCGAACTATCCGTTGCGGGGTGGTAAAGGAATGCTCTACGAAGGTGGCATTCGCGAACCAATGATTGTCCGCTGGCCGGGAGTCACCAGGCCTGGCACCAAATGTGAAGAGCCAGTGATCGGCGTCGACTTCTATCCGACACTGCTCGAAGTTGCCGGTACAAAGCCGCCGAAGAATTACACGCTTGACGGAGCCAGCTTCGCAGAGTTGCTTAGCGCACCTGACGGATCGCTGGATCGCCGTGCTCTGTTCTGGCACTTCCCGTGTTACCTGCAGGGCACTGGTGATCCTCATGGTGGGCCATTCCGCACAACTCCCGCCGGAGCCATCCGCATGGGTCATTGGAAACTGATCGAGTGGTTCGAAACCGGCCGCCAGGAACTCTACTACCTGCACGACGACCTCGGCGAACAGGTCGACCTTTCCAGGTCGCACGTGGACAAATGCAAAGAACTCCACGAGGCAATGCTCGCCTGGCGAAAAGAAGTCAACGCCCCGGTCCCGACAACTCTCAATCCGCAATACGACCCGAATAAAAAGTCGGGCAGCGGCAAAGGCAAACGCGGCAAGAAAAAGTAGAGCGATCGTGCCGTCAGAAATGCGGAGTTGTGTTGCACCAGAAAGCTGTCTAACGCCAGGGTACTGATCGGGCGTGTCCAGGACGTCGTTGCCAGACTCGTTATGCCGTTGATGGGCCGGCTGGGCAACAATGGCTCCGAGTGTCACGGTTCCTTTCAGGCTCGAGGTGGATTTCAACTTTCACTGTTGGAGTTTGATTTCAAGAAAGATCACAAAGAGATCAGCGACGGTCGCCTCGATGTTGCCAGGCCACAAGAGAGTATCATTCTCAATAAACCGACGAACGTCGATGATCCCGAAGGCGGGCTTTGCTTTGAAAAAGGAAGTTGACAACCCCAGCTGCTGTATCGCCGGGTCGCAAGCGGAGCAAAGTTCAACTACCGGAGCTTCGGTCCGCGACAGGAGTCAAAAAAAGCAACACTTTTACAACCAAACCAGGATTGCAGAAGTGGCAACGGTTCGGAATTCTTCGGCCGAAGTTGCAGCAGTTTCGGAGCGAAGGAAACACAATTCCGTTTCACGCGATGTTTCTCACCGACGAAATTCAGCGGACTCGAAATGCGGACAACGATTACAAGGAGTTCAACAAAACCAGATTGCTGGGTGGCCAGGTCCTCGTACGCAGCAATACCAGCGCAACGCTTCCAGCCAACGAAGACGAAGCCTTCACTACCGACTATGCAGTCGCCAGGTTCTACCACGCGTCAGGAATCGACCAGACTCAGGAATACCTGACCAACATCGGCCGCCCGGTCACAATCGTCTGTGATGGCCAGGTGATTTGAGAACTGTTTTGATGAATGCAGGACCGGTCGTGGAAGCTGCGACGTTTGGTCCCACTACCCGTTCGCGAGTTCCTGCCAGAGATAGGCGCTCGCGGCGGTGCCTCGGTGGAAGTCTTCAATACTGAAGTGTTCGTCGGGGCTGTGCAGGTTGTCGCTGTTCTGGCCCCAGCCGAGGAGCAGCGTGTCAATCCCGAGGATCTCCTTGAAACTTCCCACGACGGGAATGGAGCCGCCTTCGCGCACCATGACCGGCACGCTGTCGAATGATTTTTCGATCGCCGACTTCGCCGCCGCCATGTAGGGGCTGTTGAGATCTGCAACGCTTGCGGGGGCGCCATGCTGCGATGTGAATTCAAATTTCAAACCCGGTTGAAGATTGTCAGCCAGGAAATTCTTCAACGCGGCGGTCAATTGTTCGGGATTCTGATCTGGCACCAGGCGACACGTAATCTTGGCCGTTGCTTTTGAAGGGACGATGGTCTTCGGGCCTTCTCCTGAGTATCCACCAGAAATTCCGTTGATGTCGCACGTCGGCCGAGCCCAGCGACGCTCGTTTGATGAAAAGCCGACTTCGCCCGCGGGAGCATCCGTGCCGAGATCCGCCAGCCATTCCGACTCGTCAAATGGCAGCGACGCAAACTGTGCACGTTCTTCTGCAGTCAATGCGATGACGGAATCGTAGAATCCGGGAATTTGAATCCGCCCCTGATCATCGTGAAGCATGCCCATCAGCCGACAGAGCGCGTTGACGGGATTGATGACCGCTCCGCCAAACGAGCCGCTATGAAGATCACGATTCGGGCCGGTCAGCGTCACTTCACAGGCAAGGATGCCTCGCAGTCCGTAGGTGATTGCTGGAATGCCCGGTGCGTACTGCGAGGAATCACTGACCACGGCAACGTCGCAGGCCAGTTTCTCTTTGTGCTGCTCAAGAAAGACGTCAAGGTTTTCGCTGCCAACCTCTTCTTCACCCTCGATGACGAACTTAATGTTAACCGGCAGTGAGCCATGAACTTTAAGCCACGCGCCAACTGACAAAACATGAGTCCAGCACTGGCCTTTGTCATCGGTCGCTCCGCGAGCCCAGATACAACCATCACGAACATCCGGCTCGAAAGCCGGCGTCGTCCACAAGTCCAACGGATCCGGCGGCTGCACATCGTAGTGACCGTAGATCAAAACAGTAGGAGCACCTTCAGCCTTCAACCACTCAGCATAGATAATCGGGTGTCCGGGCGTTTCGATCGTCTTGACGCTCAGCCCGGCTTCCTGCAACGCGTTGTGGACAAACTCTGCTCCCTTTCGCATGTCATCAGCAAAGGCCGAATCGGCACTGACCGTTGGGATTCGCAACAGCTCTTTCAGTTGCTCGAGAGCCGCTTCCTGGTTCTGTTCGAGATGGTCGATCACGTCCTGCATTAGTCAATCCTGTGATGGTGCCGTGGCTTGTGGCTTTCCTGAATAGTCAAAGTGAATAACTGCTTTTCCAAATATTATGGACGCCTGTTTTTTATCTACGTCTCCCGTGCTGAGATATCGGATCACGTTTTCTCCGTCGGTTTCGCCATCTGTGGCGAAGATTGTGTGCCCTGTTCGAGTATCAAGAACTCTCATCGGATACTTCGGCGCCGGACGCGAAAGTTGACCATTCACACGATCGGAATTCGACCGGCAGGCAAGAACGACAAACGGTAACTGCGATGGCTGCTTTGCTGCAAAATACTGAGGCTCGATATCAACCGACCAAAGAAGCTTTCCGGTTGTGCGGTCAATCCCGTAAGCGAGGCCTTCCACTTTGTGCTGAGGAGTCCCCTGCAGTTGCTGGGGCAATGCTCCGATCCGTGATTGAAATGTGCGTTGCGGGGTCGCCGAAAACAGAACGTACTCGGTCGGAGTTTCGTGCAGGAAGAATCGTCCGGGAACGACCTGCTTTTCTACTTGCGTTTTGATGATTACTTTGCCGGTCAACTGATCTCGGACAAGTACTTTTCCGTCCGGGTGAAACTCTACGAGCCCCCTTTCACGGGTCGCTCGAATGGAACCGTTGTCCGGGAATTCGAATTCCCATGTTGGCTTCCCGGAATACATATCGATCCGGCTAATGGTATGCGTCGCACCGCGGTTTTGTCTGACTATCAGATCTGTACCGAAAGTTGTCAAAATTCCATTTAGTGGTATATCGAAATGCTCACCAATCAGCCGGCCCGTGCGAATGTCGAATAACTGGCAATGAGCACTTCGCACATGCACGACGGACAACGCGAATTCGTCACCGACAACAATGGCGTCTGGGCGAATATTATCTCTCGCCCAGATCGTCTTGCCGGACAAGGCGTCGGCCACGCGGAGCGTCGAACCAGTGCGGTACACGAGACTGTGAGAAGTCAGAAAGTCCACGGAACCGACCGGCGTACTTCCCGAAACTAAAATCGGATTACCGAGCGGATGCGTCTGCCGCATCTGAAGAAACCCTTCGGCTTCTCGACTGATAAACCGCTTGAACCACAGCCGCTGCGGAGTTGATTCTCGAATGTCGAACACTGAGAATTCCGTGCCGGTCAACATGACCAGCAGATGACCGTTGCTGAAAAACCGGCTGCTGTTGTGCCGACTTGTCGTCAGTAATGGATCACTGCCGAGTTGTTCTTCCTGCAGCGTCCAGAGCGGTTTTCCTGACGGAGACAGCGCTGTTACCCCGTTAAGGCTTAGCTCGAATTCGAAGCCGCGGATGGCCGCGCTTCGGTTGCCGGAGACGTCGACAAGCACTCTGCGATCTACACTAAGCTTATGACTTGCAGTCCTGACACGTGGAACGTTTTCCGGCCACGCAACAGTGAAGTTTGGTTTTGCAAGACGCTTGCGGGCCGCGGTGGCGACCGCGGGGTCCGAGTGAACAGAAAGTCTCGTCAACAGCGAGTTAAATTCGAAAGCGTCGTTTTCTACATCGAGTCGCTCCGTCAATGTGATAGCGGTTTCTGCGAAAAGCTGGTGCCAGGAAAACAACTCTAACCATTCACGCAATGCTTCCGGGTCGGATTGAGCTTTCGCCTGCTCCAAACGTTTGCGAACCCGTTCATCCAGCGAGGCGACATGGCCCAGTCCGAGACGTCGCGAGGAAGCTTGCTCATACGCGGCCTGAAGCTGAGCAGCGACCCAGGCATCCGACGAAATTGCCAGCGGGTCCGCATAGACGATGAACGGTTTACCCGTTTTCGCATCCACTCTCGGCGAATCGAGGAGCAGGTCGAAAGCAGCAACATGCTTGCCTGCAGCCAGCAAACGCTCGGCACGAACAGCATCCAGAGCGTTACGTTGCACTGCACTCAAATCAGCATCGGCGAGAACCTGCCTCGTCTCACCAACCAGTTCCTGACCATGCCGCAATTGCTCAAGCGACTGCTCAACGAGCAGGTCTAACGCTGTCCTTGCCTTTATGTCCTGTACTGCCGACTGCAAATCGCTCAGCCCTTCCTCAAGCCTTCCTTCATGCAGTCGAATTCGCGCTCGACTTTCCAGCACGCTGGAATCGCCGGGCTTCAGCTTAAGCTGTTTTGCCAGAGTCGACTCAACGACGGCCAACGATTCCATCGCCACGACTGAGTCAAATCTTTGAGAAAGAAGCTGCCCTTCGTGGGCCACCAGGTTTCCCAGTGGCTGACCATCGGGTGTTCTGGACTCAGCCAGTAATCGGCCTGTTCGAAGATCAATCGTGACCAGTCTTCCATTGTGTTCGATCGCCTGGTCACTCGCGGGATCGTCACTGATTTCGTGGTTCGTCGTCGATTCCGTCATGACAACGGTCGCAACAGGAAGGTGAAACAAGGGCCCGATTCGGAGACCTCGGCCCGTCGGGATTCTCTGGTTCAGTTGGACTGCCCAGCTCAGTGATCCATCCTTCAGACTCAGTGAACGAACGGCGGAATCATCCACAACGATGACCTGATTTCCGAACGCCGCGCCAACGAATAATCCCTGGCCACGCGGCTGTGACCACATCCTGTCCCCTGACACGGCATCCACACAGATCAGCTCCGGTGAATCCAGTGGCGACATGACAATCTGCCCCGCGGTCACAAAACTTGCATCGTGACGCCAACGATCCAGTGAATCGACATGGTGCATGTTGACTGGCGCCGGTCCGCGGAACATACGTCGCGGTATCGGTCGTGCGGTCATCGTTGTGCGATAGTTGCTTGTCCATGCGAGACGCTGAAGTTCAGGATCAAATGCCACGACCAGGCCACAAACCGTCGGGCAGATGATTAATCCTTCGGCGATTCGAGGACTGATGCCGCCGATACGCCGTAGACCTTCCTGGGTGATCGCTGCGCTGGCTGTTGCAACGGGTTGAGTCCACTTGACCTTCCCCGTCAACGGATCCAGACAGAGCAGCCGAATCGATCCGGACTGTTCGCCAAGAACGTAAATCGAGTCATCCACGACGGTCGGAACGCCCAGGAAAAACATGCCCGCTGCCGGAAGCTCGTGTTCACCTTCGGGACCACCAAGCTGCCATTGCAGAATTCCGTTTTCCAGATCAATTCCACAAAGTCGATTCCAGCTTCGTGGCGCCGATTGCCGAACTCCCGGCTGCTGATAAGAGGTTGCCTTCGCTGTAACACCACCTTCTTCGAGAGCGAATAATACTTTGCCATCGGTACTGAGTGTTCCGCTCGTTCGATCCAACCGGCTCTTGACATAAATGACGGCGGACTGTCGGCTGTTCAGCGGACTGGTGATGTCATTTGATTCCTGTGGGACGTTGACGGACCGATCGGCTCGCTGCAGATCAAACTGCTCAGCAAATGCGGAGTCTGCAAGGAAAGATTCCCATCGGAGAGAGCCTGTCTTCAGGTCAACTGAGCGAATTCGGTTGAGCGTTCGGAATACGGCATGCCCATTCGCAAGGATGGGCTCAGTCGCCGGCAATGCCTTCGTTTTTCGCCGCAAATCGCGCTGGGCCAGATGAGCCAGTCCGACTTCGACAAGGGCGGCCGTTTCTGTCTCCGACTCAGGAAAAGGGTCTTCCGCATTGAAATCCTCTTCGTCAATTCGCCGCAGAAATTTCGCTCGATCATCATCTGTAATCGAGTCAGTGACAGATGTATTGAAGCCAGACGTTCGCGACTCCCAGAGCACCGGGGCATCAGGACTGAAAGCCGATTTTGAAGCGTTCGGCAATAGCCCCGCCGACGCAAATCGATCGCCGATTTCATAATCAATCGGGGCGTTTTCTGATAACCGATGATTACGCATCCAGACTGTTGTATCAGCGATGAAGTCGCCCGGAAGACTGGATGCGACCTGCGGATGCTTACTCAGCCACCGCGAAAGGTCGATTAACGCAAGTCTGGCCTGACCAGGTCGTCCGAGATTGCTCCACGCGACTGCGGTCCGGACGGAAAGACTCGGTTCTCGACTTTCCCGAGCGACCTCTGACTTCAGCAATCGATAAAACTGCCGAATGGCAGCCAGCGGTCGATTCTGATCCAGATGCCGATTACCCAACAGGTCGACAGCGGCGTAGCCCGCGGGCGTGTGAACATCCTGGCTGGCGATTCTGCTGATCGTCGCCCAGTTGGCAGTACGAACCGCTTCGCTGTATTCAGCATCCGCACGATTTGAAATCACGCGGTGCCATGCTTCGCGACCGACTTGCGGCAGGTCAGCGATAATTTCTTCCGCGACGCCCTTGAGGCTCCGAAGCGGCGGAAGACGGACTCCGTACGGCAATCGCGACATTTCTCCAGTCACCCCGTCGGGCATTGCAATAACGAGTGTGTCTTCTGACGCGGCGAGGATTCCTGAATGAGCCTGCTGCAGCATTTCATTCCAGTTGAAATCCGCAGGCCACGGCCCCTGAACAGCGCCTTGAAACCGAGTCAGCCGCATCACTAACTGTCGGTCCGTGACGTATCCAGGAGGGGCAATCCAACGAGTATCGATGGCTCGAGCAACTGGCTTCGTCGTCGCGAGAGGAACAGCAATCGTCCGCGGAACAGCAGTTGGCTTTGTGCTGGGAGGCGTTGACGCTTTGGCTGGAGGCTGAGGGTACTCTGGAGGCTGAGCGGACTGCGCATTCACAGCCGGAGCTGACGCAATGATCAGGCACGTTGCGCAGCGAGTGAGTATGTGACATTTCAGGATCGGGCTCCGTCCGATCGAAAACATAAAGTGCTCCAGCGCAAAGGCTGCGTGGTGAAAAACGAAGAGCAATGACCGACTAAAGTATCAGGATCATTACCAGACCCCACTGAGTTTCGCCGAACAGACGAGAACGTCAAGGGCGAAGACCGTCAAGGGCCGCTTCGGCAGAAGCATTCCGGCCGCGTTACCAGCGTTGTCGGAAGTCTTCAATGAGCACTCGCGAGCTGGATTGCCAGTCTGCAGTCTTTTGCGGGCTGTTGAAATGGCCGTCGACAACGGACATCAGGTCTTTCAGAACGTCGGCAAAATGGAGACCGATTTGACGATATAACTGGAAGCGAGAGTCGTTGTGGGACGACTCCGTGCGAAACAGGTTGGCCCAGAACGTTCGGCCGATCAGTTTCTGCAGATCGCGCATCGAATCGCGAAGCATACAGATATTTTCGAGATCACTGGCAACGGCCTTATCACCGAAACGAACGATCACAAATTCGAGTAGTTCGACCAGCAGAGATTTGCCCGCTTCGACCGTCGCTTTCATGTCTTGCTGCGAAGATTTGGAGCCAATTTTCTCAAGCAGCAACTGCATTCGACTGAGCAGGATCAGACAGTCATGCTCCAGACGTTGATCGCGAACGGCGGGATCGGTTCCGCGGTATCTGTCGAGTTGTTCGCTGAATTTTTGAAGGTCCATCGTATCGACTTCAACTTTCAGGGGCCCGCTTAATCACGCCTCACATGACATCCTGTCATGCGGCCGACGATTACTACTTTGTCTGCACAATGTTTTGCTCAACAAATTTCAACAGTTCTTCCGGCGAGAATGGTTTGGCGATGCTTCCCGCACAACCAACCAGCCGACCTCGCAGGCGATCAAACATGCCATCCTTGCCCGTGAGCATCAATACGGGGATGTCTCGAGTGGTTTCATGTTTCTTGACCAGCTTGCACAACTGGTATCCGTCAAGCCGAGGCATGTTGACGTCCATCAGAATCAACGACGGATTGTGAGCGGCGATCTCTTTTATGGCTGCCACGCCGTCGAACGCGGACACGACCCTGTAGCCTCGTTTTTCCAACGTAATAGAGACGAGTTTTCTGACGGTCGGGCTGTCATCGACGACCAGCACAGTTTTCTGATCCAGTGATGTCGCGTGAACATATCCGCTTTCTGAAGATTGATCGATGCCGGTGTCGGCAGCAAATATGTTGTTCGGAGCAGGCACGGAAGTGACGACAGGCGGCTGTGGTGCCGCTCCCGCCAGTGCCCCCGTTTCTGGATTCGATCGAGACTGCGGCGGCACGGTCGCTGGCTGATAAGCCGGTCCCTGTGGGGCCGAACCCGCAGTTAGATCTGATTTCTCGATGGCAGCCGTCTGCCAGACATCGCTTGCGGTTACTCCAGGAACGATTGGTTGAGATGTTGGGTCAGAAGCCGGAATGGAACCAGCACTCGCGACTGCAGGACTCTCTGTCGATGACGGCTGATGCTCAATGATCAGTCCAGAATTCTGGTGAATCGGAGTCGATTCGACTGCTGACGAACATCCTGGAGCTGCCGAAGAACGAAGGTCGTTTGATTCAGGTTCGAATGGAGCATCGACACTGAACCAGTCCGACTGAGCTTTCCGCCAGACCGGAGCTTTTGGCGAGCCTGCAGCCCGTTGCTCCAACCATTGATCGTCAACATCCGGAGGATGTTCGATGCTTGACCATGGTTGTACACCGCGAGGAACAGCAGTCCCGAATTCTGCATCGTCATCAGTTGCGAAGGAAAAGTCGTCTTCGGACTCATCGGCAATGAGTTCTGGCAACTCCTCAACAGCTGAAACAGTCGGCTCTTCGGCATGCTGATCTGATTCATTAGTGATTGGTGCCAGGGCGACTTCTTCACTCTCAGGTTGCCAGAGTTGTTGATCAACCTGCGGTTCGTCAGCCGCTTCTTCCAAAACTGGCACGGTTGATGCCGACCAAGGAACAGACGAGTTAGTTGTATCGTCAGCAACCTGACACAGCTCATTGGCGGATTGCATCAATTCAGCTTCGACGTCTTCGCCAGACGGCGTCGAAGGATGCTGTTCTTTGACTGTCTCTTCATTCCTGGAAACAGAGTCACTGGATTCGCCTGTCATCCCATGATGCACAGAAACCGCTGGCGGTTCTGGCGGCACATTGTCGCAAACAGGTTCCAGACCGTCGCAAGCAGGTGCCGAATCAGAAGGCGACTCAACTGATTCTTCCGCAACTTTTTCGGTCGGTAGCTCTTCGACCCCAACCACTTTCGATTCAAGAGCGTCTTCCTGCTGCAAAGACTCGACAGCAGCGACCACTTCTTCAACAGCTTCAACGGGATCTAATTGCGGACTACCCTGTTCAGCGACTTCGGTTGGTTGGTCATCGTATTCTTCAGTGACAGACTCTGGCTGCGGCTCGAGCTGAAATTCTGCCAGAGCTGTGGTGAACTCGATGCCAGCGACCGCCACCTTCTCGAACCGTCCATCGGACCGGGCCAGTTCCAGGCATTGCGCAGCGCTGGCAGGAGAGTCAGCCAACCATCCCATCCACAGCCAGATGGTCGGGTCGCCGGGTGCCTCTTCAGCAGCCTTCTGAAGCTGGATTTTTGCAACAGACGGATTGCCAGCCTTCGCCGCGGCAACCGCGTGCTGGATCCACTCAGTATGTGACGCCAATGATTCAGACATCAATCCACGTTCCTGAAGCTGTACGCTGTTCTGATCTCCATCGCGAGCAAACCGTCATTGCTGATGAGCAACAAATCATTGCTATCAAGCGTGCAGACATCACCCGGTGACGAAGGAAACCTAGTCCACACTGATACCGTCAACCGGCGATTTCCCGTCAGCCCGTTATGACAGGACTGTCATTACACCGGGAAACGCAGACGCCAACGACGGCGAGGTCTGTAACGGTTTCGTCGAGCGTTCTGGTTAAGCCCTGCGTAATTGGAATAACCCGTCACACGGGCGTATCAGGCTCGTGGAAGCCTTCCGGTTCGATCTGAATCGTGACATGGTCGATTGAGAACGTCTTGATCACGACGTCACGAACACTCTGCAACACTTGCTCGTACGGCAGCGAGCCGTCGGAAACGATGTGGCAGGACATCGAGTCCATACCGCTGGTGATCGTCCAGACGTGGAGGTCGTGAACTTCGGCAACTCCTGGTGTCTCGATCAAAGCCGCTTTCATTTCCGGAACGTCGACATTCGGAGGCGCTGCCTGCATGAGCACCCACACTGAGTCGGAAAGCAGCCGCCACGCAGAAACAACAACCAGCACAGAAATGACTGCTGAGATGATCGGATCGGCGATGTACCAGCCAAAATTCTGAATCAACACCCCGGCGACAATCGCGGCGATACTTCCCAGCGTGTCCGACATCACGTGCAGCCACGCACCGCGGACATTCAGGTTGTGATCTTTTCCGCCGTGAAGAACCGCCAGTCCGAACAGGTTGACAATCAGTCCGCCGACGGCGATCCACATCATCAGCCCGCCCTGCACTTCTGGCGGGTCACTGAATCGGTGCCAGGCTTCGTAAATGATAAAAAACGAAACAGCAACCAGCGTTGCTCCATTGACCAGCGCCGCCAGAATCTCGGCGCGGTAGTACCCAAACGTGCGTTGCGAACCCGCTGGTCGAGCAGCAATCCAGATCGCAAAAACGCTCAGCGCCAACGAAGCCACATCCGAAAACATATGCCCAGCATCGGCAAGCAACGCCAGCGAGTTACTGAGCAGCCCGCCGACAATCTCTGCAACCATATAGCCGGCTGCCAGAATCAGTGTCAGCAGCAAACGCTTTAGATTCGCCATCGAATGCGAGTATCCATGATGTCTGCAGTGACCATTACCGTGAGAATGGCAGCTCATCCTGGCTCTCGTCGCCTCCGTTCCGGAGTTCTTTATGCCGCCCGTATCGCCGCGCTACCCTGCCAGCAGATTGTGGCCGCTTCCCATCAAAACCTGCAGCCCGACGATCGTCAGCAACAGAAAGCCGCAGGCCCACACGGTTAACAGGGCAACCTGTTTCGCGGCGGCACGTTTGGTCGAAACCAGCCAGCAGAAAAAACCCAGCATTACCACCCAGCCGATGCCCGAACCGACCACCAAAGGATCGCTGAAAGAAAGATGAGTCGCCGTTCGCTTGGCGGCGATTCCAAGCAGCACTCCCGCAGCCATTCCCAGTGAGAGCGTCGGCACAGACACCACAACCGCCCACCAGTTCCAACGAGCCAGTCGAGCAAGACTCGGCAAAGCAACGCCTTCCTGCATCCTCTGTTTGTGTTTCAAACGGCGATGCTGAATCAGGTACATCGTCGCCAGGATCAGACCACCGATGACGCCCGCGATTCCGAAAATCAGCATCGAAACATGTAGCATCACCCAGCCGCGTGCCGCTTGCTCTGAGAGCTCCTGAGCACTGACCAATTGGTTTGGCTCAAGACTGACGAACCGTGAAGCGCTTACCAGAACCAGCACGACGGGAAGTACGAACGCTCCGAGCGGCAGCTGCCAATCGAGCATCGTTAGAAACAGATAGATCAGCACAGCGACCCATGCGAGTACCAGCAGCCAGTCGTGCGACGACGCCATCAGCGGAGGCAAATCGACGTTTCGGCTGCGAACTAATAGATAACCCGTGTGAGCAAACAGGCCGGCGACCGATGCACTAACCGTGAGAGCGTGGTTCAGACGGCTCTGTCCTCGAAATCGCAGAAACGCAAACGCCGTGGCGACAACGTAACTGGCGAGAAAACAGAAAACACTGACCTTCTCCATCCACATCGACGGATTCTCCGATACCTTGACACTAAACGAAAGACCGCTTGAACCTGACCAGATTGGCGGACTCCGTCTGCTACCGGCTTTCGGAATCCAGACCGTATTCGGTCACTTTTTTGTGCAAAGTGTTGCGGTTAATACCAAGCCGTTCCGCCGCTTTAATCTGAACTCCCTGGCACTGTCGCAACATTTGACTTAGCAGTTGCCGCTCCACCAGCCCCATCACTTTTTCGAAGGGCTTAGACTCGTCAGCGTACTCGGTGAGCCCCAGAGTGACCAGTTCTTCTGCGGTCTTCTCGGCCCCGCCCGTTCGATGCCTGCCAATCCGGACCGGTGCCAGCCCGCGAACATGAGGCGGCAGCAGATCAACCGTGAACTCGCCATTGCGAAGCAGCACCAGCGCCCGCTCGGCATAGTTCTGCAGTTCCCGAACATTTCCCGGCCAGGAATACGATTTGAGAGCCTCGATGGTCTCTTTTGCAATCGTCGGTACAGGTCTGCGGTTAATCTTGGCGTAAATCTGAACGAAATGCTCAATCAGTACTGGGATGTCATCAGACCGCTCCCGCAAGGGCGGCAGATAAATCGGCACAACATTCAGTCGGTAATAGAGGTCTTCACGAAAACGCCCGGCTTCGATTTCGTCCAGCAGGTCACGATTCGTGGCCGCCACGATCCGGCAATCCACCCGAATCGTTTTCGTGTCGCCGACCCGTTCGAACTCCTGCTCCTGCAGAACTCGTAGTAGTTTGACCTGCAGTGTGTAGCTGACGGAATTGATCTCGTCGAGAAAAATCGTTCCGCCGTGAGCCGCCTCAAATCTACCGGTGCGATTTTCGTTGGCGCTTGTAAAAGCGCCTTTGACATGCCCAAACAGCTCGCTTTCCAGCAGGCTTTCGCTGAGTGCCCCGCAATTCACGCGGACAAACGGCCCCGACGCACGCGGACTCAGTTCGTGAACGGCTCGCGCGATCAGCTCTTTGCCGGTACCTGTTTCACCAGTAAGCAGAACGGTCGTCGATGCCGGTGCTACCAGTCGCGAAAGCTCAAAAACCTCGCGCATGGCAGGACTGCTTCCGATCATGCCATCGATCGAGTCTGCCTGGCCGGAATCAGACGCGGTAGTCATGATGCGTCCTAAGTTATGTTTAAACGGTGCGTTGAGATGCATTTAAATCGAAAGGCGACCCGAAATGCCGAGGCAATGTCTTTCGTGAATACATGAATGGTCGATAATTGATCATATTGTGCCAGTGTCCTAAGCAGATCGTCAAGTATGAGCCTTTGTGGAAACCATGACGTAAGAGCGTTAAACCCAGTTTGAGGCGATCCGTAGCCTGTTGTGCCTTTTCTGTGTGCAGGATACGCTCGCGATTGACTGAAGATTAACGATCCAAATGGCTTCGTCTCGCGGTCACCGTCCTGCAAATTCGTCAACGACGGCGGTCACATCGGATTCGGGGACGTCCATAAACGTTGTTACATGTCCCATTTTTGTCGGCAGGATGAGTCGAAGCTGGCCACCTACAGTTTTCTTATCGAGCCTCATCTTTGAAAGGATGTCATCCGTCGAGAATGCCGCTGGATCAGGCAGATCAGTCATAGCTCCAATCTGCTCCAACAAGTTTCGTTGTCGAGCCGTCATGTCAGCGTCGATCAGCCCGCGTTTCTCTGCGAGCCGGCTGGCATACAGCATACCGACTGAAACTGCCTCGCCATGCATCAATTCGCCATAGCCGGCGAGAGCCTCGAAGGCGTGAGCGTACGTGTGACCGTAATTTAAGACGGCCCGTAAGCCGGTCCGCTCGTACTCGTCCTCTTTGACAACGTGCGCCTTCAGTTCGCAACTGCGGGCGATAATTCGCCGTAATACCGCTGGCTCGCGAGCGTTGATTCCGTCGACATTCTCCTCGAGGAAATCGAAAAACTCAGCGTCAAGAATGACTCCGTACTTAACGACTTCCGCCAGCCCGCTGCGATAGTCCCGGTCCGGCAACGTCGAAAGAACTGAAGTGTCAATAAACACACCGAGCGGCTGATAGAACGACCCGATCAGATTCTTTGCTGCGGCCAGGTTGACGCCAACTTTGCCACCGACCGAGCTGTCGACATCTGCCAGCAGCGTTGTCGGGACCTGCACAAACGGGACTCCGCGGTTGTACGTGGCCGCCAGAAACCCGGACGCATCGCCAATCACTCCCCCGCCAACGGCGACAACAACAGTGCGACGATCAGCTTTCATTTCGACCATTCGCTCATACAGACCGGAAATGACAGAGAGCGATTTCGTTTTCTCCCCCGGCTCCAACTCCGCCAACTCCACGCGAAAACCCGCCGCCGCAAGGCTGGCCCGCACAACGTTCGCATGGCCAGCCACGTTGCGATCTGTCACGACCAAAGCCGATTGCTGAGTCGAACTTGCACCGAGCCGTTCATCAAGCCAGTCGGCAACGGAATCGCCCACGGCAGAGAGCTGATCGCTGCAAATCCGGATGTCGTAACTACGTTCGGCCAGATCTACGTTCACTGTGAGAGAGTCTGCAGATGACGAATCGGATTGCTGAGTCATATAATTTCGTTTCGAGCCGGATCAATAAAGCGTGAATAAACAATTGACGAGGGATGATAGACAACGCCGCTGGCCACGTCTTCAGTTCGAAACAGGCGACACTTTCAGAACTCAACCACTCTGAAAGTGTCATATGACGGGTCGCGAGTTATCTTCCGCGACAACTCACGCAGACCACCGATCGGAGACGCTCATGCCTGCTGTATTTTTCTGGGAACACACTGTTCGTGAAGATGAAATCGATGAGCAGGGGCACGTCAATAATCTGGAGCATCTTAAATGGATGCAGATGGCGGCTATTGCTCATTCAACTGAGCAGGGGTGGCCTCCCGAGAGGTATGTTGAGGAGGGCTCAGCATTTGTCGTCAGGTCTCACGCGATCGAGTATCTGGCTGCCAGCTTCACTGGCCAGTCAATCGTGGTCGAAACCTGGGTCACCAGTTTTCAGAAGATTACCTCGCTGAGAAAGTACCTCATTCGTCGTCCGGACGATGGTGCTTTGCTGGCTCGCGCCGAGACAAACTGGGCCTACATCGGCCGCAAGCACGGAGTACCTCGGCGGATTCCCCAGGAACTTATCGACAGCTTCGAACCCGCTTCGGATCATGAATGATTTTCCAACAGCAGCGAGCAGAATGATGACTTCGACGAAAGAAATCGCAATCACGGTTCCGGTTTGAAGACATCTGGAAGCGAACCTCTTTGTTCAGCTTTCCGACGTGAGTTCAGGATTAACGACTTCCCGCCCGGTGCGAGTCCTATTTTGATTAGCTATCCAAGACGATGATCTGGTTCTTCCTCACTACAAGCATTCTTTTTGTCGCGCTCGGCGTGGTGTTTCTGGCGGCGCCACAGAAAATGCTGTTTCTCATGCCTGATGCGGACAAACACCGCCTAATGAATGGCCGCTTTTACCGCGTGATCGCTCAGGTTGGCGGAATCCTTTTGATCGTTCTCTGCGCGCCTCTGAATCTCATTTTCGGGCTTCTCTTGCTCGGAATACTGACCCTGCAGTGAGGAAAGATGTTGCAACTGCCAACTCGACAGCAAGGTTGCCTAAGACTTGGACACTCCTGCCATCTCGAATACTGAGACTGTTTACCAGCAGGCGGAATAAAAGAACGATGCAGCGGAGTTGTGGTTCGCCCGCAATCGGAAATCCACGTCTCCGGCCACAATCCGCTGATCATGATCGTTATGAATCTCCACCTGCTTGAATAGTGGATCGTCAATGTTCAGAAAGTGTTCTCCGCGATATGTGCCGTCCGTTGCATCAGCCGCGTCGCACATAATGTGCTTACCGCTACATTCGGTTTTCTGCATGTCGGATCAGGCATCGAGGGCAATAGATTCAGCCGCTTACAAACAAGTTGAGAGCGCGTAAGTGGATTTTTGAAAGATCAACGTTTGAGTCCCGATTGGAACCAGTGTGGAACACCAGCTTTCCAGGATACGGCACAGGTTCCTGACGAAGTTGAAAGAACACAACGGCCACTACTACGAGAGTCCCACACCGGGAGCACGAAGGCTGTGGCAGGGCCAACATTCGACTGCAGGCGTCGCAGGATGGAGATTGACATCAGCCGGGCGTTCAAGCCCGACGATCTTAGAATCACCTTTACAGGTCAATTGGGCGATTCGATGATATGGCTGGTCAGGCTTGAAAAGACTATCTCGTGCTACACGATCTCGCGGATGGGGATTCGGTTTTCGATCAGGTACTGCGGCCGGCCGGTCGGATCAGAGATGGTCGTCGTGCCGGGGTCGATGCCGAGGTTGTGGTAGATCGTCGCGATGACTTCCTGCATGTGAACCGGGCGGTCGAGGGCGTATTCGCCGAGCCGGTTGGTTGCGCCAATGGCCTGGCCGGTTCTCATGCCGCCGCCAGCCAGCAGGCAGCAACTGACACGCGGCCAGTGGTCTCGGCCGGAGTTTGGATTGACGCGCGGCGTTCGACCGAACTCGCCCCACACGGCAACCGTTGTGTCTTCCAGCATTCCACGGTCGTCCAGATCCTGAATCAACGCCGCGACACCCAGGTCAAGTTTTCCGCCGTGGTCGCGGACAAGATCGAAGTTCTTGCTGTGGCTGTCCCACCGTCCGTAAGACATCGTCACCGAGCGAACTCCTGCTTCAACCAGTCGCCGAGCCACCAGCATGTGGCTGTTCACAGTCGGCGCACCGTCGTACTGGTACTGGTACGGCTTGCCGTCTCCGTAGCGGGCGACGAGTTCCGGATCCTCTTTGCTGACGTCGAGCGCGTCGAGCAGCTTATTCGAAGTCAGAACACCGAATGCCGCTTGATTGAACGCATCCATTCCTTTGAGCAGTCCGCCGGAATCCGCTTTTCGCTTCAACTGATCAAGGCCGCTGAGCAGCGACTGGCGGTCCTGCAACCGGTCGAGCGTCACGCCGTTGAGTTTCAGATTCGTCATGCCGTCACTGTCCGGCTTGAACGGGGCGTACGCTGCGCCCAGGAAACCTGGGCCGCCGGGCTCTGACCAGGGAGCGTGTTTGGTTTTGTCAGCGAGAGCGATCGCTGGTGGTACGCTCGGTTGAGTGGGGCCGAACAGTTTGGACATCACGGGGCCAATTGCCGGCCGACCACCGATTGATGTACTGTTTCGGCGATCCCATCCGCTGAAGCATTGAAACGCGTCGTGACCGCCAGCACAGCCAACAATCGATCGAATAAAGACGAACTTTTCCGCAGCGGCAGCGATGTTCGGGAAACACTCGCCGATCTGAATGCCAGGCACGGAGGTGGCGATCGGGTCAAAGTCGCCACGGATTTCCTGTGGGGCGTCTGTCTTGATTTCCCACATGTCCTGATGCGGGGGCCCACCGCCCAGAAATATGTTGATCACAGCCTTGTGACGCCCGCCGGCCGGGCTCGCCGCTTCGGCGCGGAGGAGGTCTGGCAGCCCGAGACTGGCAGTGCCAGCCATCGAAAAACCACCGACTTTCAAAAAGCCGCGGCGAGAAATGCCGTCACAATACGACTTCTGGCGAGGACCGAGGATGGTCAGCATGGGAGATCTCCGAAGGTGGGAACGGACGCTGAACTTAACATCGACAGTTGATTTCAACGTTCGTTGATCTGTTTGAAATTACCCGACCCAGCTGGACTGGTCAACGGATGTCTGCCCGAACGCGGTGTATCCTCGTCTGGATTCTGCGGAATCATCTGAGTTAAAGGCATCAAAAAGCCGGGCAAGGTAGCCCGTTCGAACGGCTCAGTCGGTTCTGCTGTTGATTCTGACGGGTTTTCTCGTACAGAACTGACTTGTAGCCTTTGACCAGTTAGCCTGAGCAACCGAAACTGAAGTAACGGACGGCGGTTCATACAGAACACCGAATTTACTCCGTAAGATTCCCGACAGCGGCAAGCTTACCAGATTTATGCAGAAGCGAGCAGATTCAGGAGGACTTGATGACTCATCGCCCCACCGCCCCAACTAAACTGCAGACCGACGAACGGTCCGCGGGCGACGGTGACGATTCTATCGAGTTTGCCGAGTTCACATGTGATGACGCTGAGTGGGAAAACGCATACGACGGAGCGACCAGCGAGTCACCAGAAGCCGAACCGCCGGCCAGGTTCAAAAGCCGGACCGCCGATGTCACGGAACCTGCTTCCCCCAAGGACGCTTCACAAGGGATCAACACGTCTAAGCCTTCGGAGTCTGAGGATGTCACGGTTCGTCAACGCAAGCGGCAACGGCGAGGTGCATCTGACAAACAACGAAATTCCAAAACTGGCGAATCACTGATCGAGACGGCTGACGAAGAACCACCACTTGATTGGAAGAAGGACAAGAAGAAGATCGCCCTCGCCTGGATCATCAGTACAGCCTCGTGCGGCTACGGCGTTTCGTTGATCTTTCATTCGGTGCTGCTGGTGGGGCTGTCAGCCATCGTTTATCAGAGCATGGATGACAACCTGTCAGTTACGACGATCATCACCGATGCGGATGCGATGCCGATCGAGTTTACCGAGATCATGGATCTGACGGTTGAGCCTGCTGGAAGCTCAGAAAATCAACTTCCGCAACTTACAAAGATTCCGATCACCAATGCCGAAGCGGAGATCAGCAGCAGCCTGCTCGACAGCACGGCCAGCAACGCAGGAAATAACGGTGAAGGTGGCGATACTGACGAAGGCTTTGGCTTCATGTTCAGTATGCCGCAAGGCGGAAAGGTCGTCAGCAGGGGGAGTTTCAGCGCGTGGACAGTGCCTGAAGATCCGGAGCCTCGCAAAGACTACATGATTGTGATTCGGATCAAGCTGCCTGATAAAACCAGGCTGTACCGAATCTCCGATCTGTCGGGCAAAGTCGAAGGTTCCGATCTTTACAAGCAGTATTTGCCATTCGACCCAAACCGCAAAGACCTGGGTGCCCGTTCAGAACGCGGCGGGCAGATCGTCAGGCTGCGAGCATCGTCGCGTTTACGAGTGATCAGGAATCACGTCCAGATCATGATTCCCGTCAAAGGCGGCGACAATCAGATCCGAGATACAATCCACATCAAGTCACGAATGCTGGACGAAGATCAGAAGCTCGAAATTGAGTTTTGATTCGAACTCGCAATTCGTAACGCCGTGCAGGATCTCTCTCGGCACCGCTTCATCTGTCGGCGCGGATTGACAATCCACGATCAGCCGCCACGATTAAAAGCATCGAACCGGTCAGTCAAACGTTGCAGAGTATGCACCGGCTGAGCGGGTGATGGATTTCAGGAAGCGGAGTTCACGGATGGAAATTTCAACAAGCGACGCTGCGTGGAAAGACGTCGACTGCGACTGGCTCGTCGTTGGTCTGACTGAATCTCTCGACCTTACCGGACCGCTCGGCGAACTCGATACCGCAATGGGCGGCACGATCTCCCGGCTCATCGAAGCGGGCGATCTTAAAGGCAAACTCGCCGAACTGTTACCTCTGCACGATGCAGCGGGAGTTGCGGCTGATCGCGTGCTATTCCTGGGGCTTGGGAAGTCCGACGAGTTGACCCGTGCCCGTTACGAAAAAGCAGTCATGGCTGCAGCGAGGAAAGTATCCTCGAAAGCGGATACTTCTACGGCGATTTGCCTGACCGGATCAGGTTTCGGTTCGGTCAGTAGCTCCGTTGCCGCTGAGATCGCAGCGACCGCCATCATCGTCGGCCCGCAAGGGCAAGACGCACTGAAGGCAGAACCCGGACACTTCCCGCTGTCTGCAGCTTCGATCGTCGTCGCGAACGGCGACAACTCGGAAACGGCTGCGGCGGTTGAGCGAGGCACGATCCTCGGAGAATCCATCAACCTGACAAGAGACCTGGTTAATCTGCCACCGCAAACGATCTATCCCGAATCGTTCGCCAGGCGTGCGCAGACCGTTGCGGAAGACTTCGGTTTGGATGTCGATGTGCTGGTTCAGTCGGATCTGGAAGCTGAGAAAATGGGCGCGCTGCTCGCCGTTTCGCAGGGCAGCAGCAGCAATCGAGGCCCGCGCGTCGTAGCGGTCAGATATCAAGGAGCAGGCGATGATGCTCCAACGCTGGCCATCGTTGGTAAGGGCGTCACTTTTGACAGTGGTGGACTGTCGCTCAAAACTTCGGACGGAATGATCACAATGAAGTCCGATATGGCCGGAGCGGCGACCGCACTCGGAGCCGTCTCCGCCATTGCCCGGCTGAAGTTGTCAGTCAACGTTGTCGGCTACATGGGCCTTGTTGAGAACATGGTCAGCGGAACGTCGTACAAACTCGGAGATATTCTGACCGCTCGCAATGGAGTGACGATCGAAGTTCAAAACACCGACGCTGAAGGTCGGCTCGTACTGGCTGACGTTCTGAACTACGCCGTCGACAATGGTGCTGACAGAATCGTTGACCTTGCTACTTTAACCGGGGCGTGCGTTGTCGCCTTGGGAGAAGAGGTCACCGGAGCGTTTACCAACGACCAGGAATGGTGCGACACCATCACGACGGCCGCCGCGACAGCCGGTGAGAATATCTGGCAGTTGCCGATGTTCGATCACTTCGGAGACCTGCTGAAAAGCGATGTCGCCGACTGCCGTAATATCGGTGGCCGATGGGGGGGAGCGATTTCGGCAGCAAAGTTCCTGGAAAAGTTTGTCGAGAAAACCCCGTGGGTTCACCTCGACATCGCCGGCCCGTCGTTCGCCTCAAGCAACTCATCCCACCGCGAAGGGGGAGCTACAGGCTGCATGGTCCGAACACTCGTCGAAGCTGCAGCTTCACTTGCTGACTAGCTCGCTGCAAATCGGAAATTATTGTTCCGATTTGCAGGACCAGAAGCTTGCTGCCGGGCGACTCGAATGTCCAATTTCCAAAACAATAAGTGCGACGAGCGCTGGACACTTCAGATTTCGACAGGCCCTGTTGGATATTCTGCGGTTCGGGCCTGGTTGGTAATCTGGCTCTGTCGAAGCATGGTCTTGCACCTTCAGTCGCAACTCCAGCTTACTTCATAAAGAAGTCGCTCGGGCCTTTGATCGTGTAGTACGGATACTGCACGGTTGCCGGTGGCTGATTCTGGTCAGGGTAGGTCAGATTTTTTGGGGCGTTGTATTGCCAGGTGTGATGATGTGTTGGACGCCAGGCATTGAAGCCGTGGGTCTGTGGGCAGACTGGGCAGTCATTACCTTGGGGACATGTCGGACAGTCGGCTGAGTTGAACTGATTCGGATCGTGAGCTGGCCCGTCCCAGTACTGCACGCCTGGCCGTGGGCCCGCGATTCGCATTCCACCGCCAGAATTTGACGCCATCTGATTCGGGTTCTGTTGGAACTGACCGGGGGCCTGGCCTCGAACGGTGCCCATGTTCTGGCTGCAGCCGATCGATGCCATCAGGAAGCCGCAACACGTAAGTAAAACGACGGACTGTCTCATTTGGAAATCCCTTCCCTGTCTCTGGAAAATCGCCCGACCGCAGACCTGCGTCGTGAGGCATAGCAAAGTAGATTCGTGCTCTTGTGAGGCGGCTCGATGGGCAGCAAAACGGTCGTTGTTTCTGGCGACACAAGATCAACCTCCAGAACTCACCTCGCTGCTCAAAGTGACTTATCGACCATATCAACCGTGAAATTCGGAGAATCGATTCAGGACGGACAACCGGATTAACCGCAAAAGTCCACCGATATTGCAGCTCCACCCCATTCTCAGTAGATTACCAGTTGCTAGTCAGCCAGTTGGCAGACGGACCTGCCGCAGAATCCATAAACACTTTCATCTAAATGGGATAGAGCCCCTGTGAAGTGTTCGCTGATCGGTAGAATGTTTGTTCTGAGGCCTGTGCCGCAGAGTCTTCGTCATGGCACAATTCGGTGCGTGGCGAGCACAACTTCAAGGGAGTGTCACCGTGTTTATTGCTGCATCTTCTCGATGCTTCTCGGATCTCAAGTTTGAAGAAGCCTGCCAGAACATCGTCGATCTGGAATATGACCGAATCGACATCTGGCTCGACGAATCCTCAAATCACCTTAAGCCGTCCGAGCTTGCCGGTGATCCCGAGGCTTTCGTATTGCGATATCGAGATCTCAGCCGCCTGACACCGGTTGCCTTCACGGTCGCCCACGACGTCGACACCGAGACCATGAAGGGCCTGTGCGCGGCTGCAAAGTTGCTCCGCGTGACTCAGATTACGGTCCCATCCTCGCCGATCGGAACGCCGTTCAATTCCGAGATCGATCGGCTGAAACAGTTCGTCGCGATCGGCAACGAAGACGGAATCCGAATCTCGATTCACACCAAAGGCGGACAACTGACTGAGGATCCGCATACCGCGGTTGAACTTTGTCAGTCAGTACGCGGCCTGGGATTGTCGCTCGACCCGAGTTATTACATCTGCGGCGTACACAGCAATCAGTCGTGGGATCAGGTCTTCCCATATGTCTACCACACGCTGTTGCGAGACAGCACCGACAAGCAGATTCAGGTGCAGGTTGGTCTGGGCGAAGTCGATTACGCTCGTATCATGCAACTGCTGGCTCGAGAAGATTACCACCGCGCGCTTTCGGTCGACTTCGACCGCGGACAGATGGACAAGGACGCGTTGGCCTTGGAAATGCGCAAGCTTCGATTGCTGCTCGAAACACTGCTGTAATCGGCAAGAGAGCGGA
This sequence comes from uncultured Planctomyces sp., assembly GCA_937904325.1. Lineage (GTDB taxonomy): Bacteria > Planctomycetota > Planctomycetia > Planctomycetales > Planctomycetaceae > JABMPE01. The sequence goes on along the minus strand of CALGTK010000375.1, from coordinate 65,934 downwards.
CTTATCCCACATCATCGCTTCGTGCGAGATATGAACGATGTCGCACTTCGTGCTGCTCGAACATGATCACCCGGAACTTCACTGGGATTTCATGTTCGAAAACGGCGACGTTCTGCTGACCTGGCGTCTCGACCGCATTCCAACCGAAGGCTGCGAGTTCGACGTGATCGGCTTGCTCGACCATCGCGTGGCGTACCTCGACTACGAAGGTCCGATCAGCGGCAACCGCGGATCGGTTTCCAGAGTCGACCGAGGCGATTTCGAATTGGTTGAGGCTACCGACGATTCCCTTGTGACACGTGTGATGGGGATGCGGCTTCGCGGTACTGTCTGGCTTCAAAAAAAAACTTCGGACGGTTCACTGGACGAGTCCATGTGGCGCATGATATGGCAACCGGACTGACCCTAACCGCTTCACACCCGCTTTGCGTGGAGACTCCGAGATGCGACGAATTGCTATCGCTGCGGCGTTGTTCCTTCTTGTGGGAGCATTCACTTCAACGAGCCAGGCGGACTTGAAACTGGCAACGTTTGACGTCGATGCCTCGCCACCAGTCGGAACGGCTCTGGCTTACGACCCATCGATCGGAGTACAAAATCCACTGAGTTGTCGCGGTGTTGTTCTGATCGGATCAGGCAAGCCGATCGTGCTTTGTGCCGTCGACTGGATTGGAATCGGAACCGGCGGGCAGGTCGTTTTTAAAGAAAGCTTCGCCAAAGCCGCAGGAACGACGCCAGGACGTGTCGCGGTTCACACTCTGCACCAGCACGATGCCCCCCGCTGCGACTTCGCCGTGGAAGAACTGCTTCGTAACGTCGGCCTTGAAAACGCAGGATTCGACGACGCTTTCGCCAGAGATGTGGTTCGTCGGGCAGCGGCCGCAATCAGAAAATCGATCGATAACGCCAGGGCAATCACCCATCTCGGTCTTGGTTTTGGGACGGTGAAAGACGTTGCCTCGAACCGGCGAATTCTCGGAGAAGACGGCAAGGTGAAATTTACTCGGTGGACGGCAACGCGTGACGAAAAGCTGCGAGCAATGCCGGCCGGTACAATCGATTCGCAATTGAAGATGGTTTCATTCTGGAACGGCGACAAGGCACTGGCCGCTCTGAGTTACTACGCGTGCCATCCGCAAAGTTATTACCGAACCGGTATGGCCAGTCCCGACTTCCCAGGGCTCGCCAGAAATTCACGACAGACAGCGACGAAGGTTCCGCACATCCACTTCAACGGAGCCGGTGGCAACATCGGAGCTGGAAAGTGGAACGACGGTTCGAAAGAGAATCGTCAGGTACTCGCCGACAAAGTCGCAGTCGGCATGGTAGACGCCTGGAACGCGACGAAGAAATCGCCCATCACCGCAGCCGACGTTGCGTGGTCGACGGCACCGGTTTCGCTGCCGGTCGCTTCTCACCTGGTCGAGTCGACCTTGTTAAAAACTCTACACAACAAAGACGCGAAACCAGCGGATCGGTGGTTTGCTGCCAAGCATTTGCTCTGGCTGCGTCGCTGCAACAATCTGGAAACGATCGATATCTCGTGCCTGACGTTGAGGAACTCAAGGGTCCTGCACATGCCAGGCGAGCTGTTCGTCGAGTATCAGCTTGCCGCTCAGAAACTTCGTCCGGATCTTTTCGTAGCGATGGCAGCTTACGGAGATTACTCACCCGGCTACATTGGCACCGAAATCGCTTACAGCCAGGGTGGCTACGAATCGAGCGAGAGAGCATCGCGCGTTGCCCCGGAAGTGGAAGGCGTCCTGATGGGAGCAGTTAAAACTCTGTTAAACAAAAGATGAATCTCGTTCGTAGCAAAACTCGAGTCAGTCCCAAAGCTCGACAAGCGTCGCTGAGCGTCTGCGGCGACAACGTTGCATCCTGTTTCAGACGCCAGCTTCACCTGAAGTTCGTGCAGATAGATGTCGCAGATTCCATGCCCGGCGACCGGTTGCAGGCGAAACTGTGCCGGCAGGATCTGGGCAAAGGGCTTTCGGGTCGACCCGGTAATTCATCAGGATTCGACGATCAATTACTCTTCGGATCGCTGGAAGCCGCACTGTTATTCTTCACCATGACCAAAGCCTCTGACGAAGAAGAAACCGGCTGAATTAACCTGGATTGGATCGTCCAGTCAGAAGTAAACAAAACTTGCTCTAACTCATGAAGTCATCGAGACCTGCATCCACCGATGCCGATCTTTGTCAGTCAGTCATCAATTCACGTAACTCGTTCTGAAAAATAATCTTACAGCGAAGTGTCAAACTAGGTGTTAGCTCCGTTCGTGGTCTCCCCTGCTTGAACGAGCGAGAAAACCCGGCAATACTGCAGACCATCACATTTCAGGTGGCCAGGACGGCAGCCGGCTTGAATGGACATTTTGTGAGGTGGAACCCTCTGGAAAGTTCGCAACAGAGAATGACTTCCCATGGCCTTGTCCAAGACCGAACTCGTCCAGTTTCGGAACCGACTATTGTCACTTTCTGGCCGATTACGAGGCGATGTTGACAACATTACCGACGGCGCATTTGGTCGTGAAGAAGAGTCTCGAACTCCGACTCACCCTGCTGAACTTGGCTCGGACAACTACGAGCAGGATTTTGCTCTCGACCTGATTCACAACGAACAGGAAACTCTGAAGGAAATATCTTCAGCCCTGAAGCGAATCGAAGACGAGACATTCGGCCTTTGCAAGGGGTGCACTGAAGAGGGCAAAACGGGGCGTAAAGCTCTGATTCCCAAGACCCGCCTGAAGGCACTTCCGTGGACTCGAAATTGCGTCGAGTGTGAACGGAAACACGAAGCTCAATACACATGACACCAGTTCCCCAAAATCGCTACGTCTGGTTTTTCCTGCTCAGTATCGTTGGCCTGGTGATCGACCTTGGGTCGAAGTCGGTAGTCTTTGGAAGACTCAATTACCCAGGCGGCCGAAGCGATTGGACTTATGGGTTCTTTGGCGACTGGGGTTCGGCCTGCTTCCTGACGAGCATCAACGAGGGAGCTTTGTGGGGCATGGGCCAGGGATATACCTGGCTGTTCGCGTTGTTAAGCATTGGTGCGGTCGCCGGCGTCTTAATCTGGCTGTTTGTTTATAGAGCCGCAAACAGCTTGTGGTTAACGACCTGTCTTGGTCTGATCATGGCCGGGACACTGGGCAATCTATATGACAGACTTGGCCTGCACGGCTGCGTAAGGCCCGATGGATCAGCCATTTACGGAGTCCGAGACTTCCTTGCGTTCACGTTTGGGACGTACCACTATCCTATTTTTAACGCAGCGGACTGTTTCCTCGTCACTGGTGCGATCATGCTCGCAATTCAGTCATTTCGAGCTGAGCCGGCGAACAATCTTGCCAACGAGTCTCAGCCGGATGCCGCTCCAACCGTGACGACCGGTAATTCTTCGCTTCAGAGCAAAGCTTAATGGCGAGCAAATAGTGGCGCACTTGCTGTTTCGAGGAGTCGTCCATAGACTGCTCGGCTTGCTTTCGGCCCGATCCACGATGGTGGATTTGCGGCGAAACTCAAGTTGATCCCAACAGGTGATCAACAAACCCCATATTCGGATTTGCACTCAGGTAGCGTCATGAAGCAAGACATTCACCCGGATTACCACGAAACTGAAGTTAAGTGCAGCTGCGGCAACACTTTTCAAACTCGAAGCACTGTCGAGAAACTTCAGATTGATATCTGCTCCGCCTGTCACCCGTTCTACACGGGAACGATGAAGTACATCGACAGTGCCGGTCGAGTTGAAAAGTTCCAGAAGAAGTACAACTGGGCCGAGCGGAAGAAAAGCTAGCTTTCGGGGTGACAGACGAATTCCTCACGGGGTGCTCTTCTGCATTGGGCAGTGCCGTGAAGTCGCTGTTACCTCTTGTCTGGGACGTTTGCAGCAAGTTTGCTTGCTGCGCGGTTGGGCCTGGGCGGCATGCTTGCAGAGCTTTGCATGCGAACGGGGAATTTTCACCGAAAACAAACCGAACCCGACACTCAAATTACGTCGCATTCGGTTTTGAAATCCGCTGCCCCCGTTGATTAAGGATCAGTTTCGATGTTCCCCAGTCTGCAGGAAAAGCTCAAACGCTACGAAGAGCTTGAGCAGCAATTGCAGGATCCCGAAGTTCTTGCGGACACCCATAAACTGCTGGATATCCAGCGGGAATATGGTGGGCTTTCGAAGGTTGCTCTGCGAACGCGAGCGTTCAATCAGCTCGAAGAAGACTGCGAAACTGCCAAGGAAATGTTTCAGGAAGAAACAGAGTCTGCGGCGCGCGAGTACGCTCGCGAAGAACTGGCTAACCTGACCGCTCAGTACGAAGCCATGCGGGAAGAACTGGAAGACATCGTTCTGTCCGGTGATTCGCTGACTCGTGGAAGTTGCATCATGGAAATCCGAGCTGGAGCTGGCGGCGACGAAGCCGCTCTTTTCGCTCGCGATCTTTTCGAGATGTATAGGCGATATCTCGAACTCCAGGGCTGGAAGTTCGAAATTATCGAAATGAACGCTTCGGAACTTGGCGGTCTGAAGGAACTGGTTCTGTCGATCTCAGGCGAAGGCTGCTTTCATCGCCTGCAGTTCGAAAGTGGTGGGCATCGCGTCCAACGAGTTCCTGAAACGGAAGCCCAGGGCCGAGTTCACACCAGTGCCGCGACAGTCGCCGTGATGGCTGAGGCAACTGAAGTCGAGATCGAAATCGACAACGAAGACCTGCAGATTGATACAATGCGTGCTGGCGGTCCCGGCGGACAAAAGGTCAACAAAGTGGAAAGCGCCGTCCGCATCACACACATTCCAACCGGAATCGTCGTGAAGATTCAGGACGAGAAGAGTCAGCACAAGAACCGAGCAAAGGCGATGCGGGTTCTGCGAAGCCGACTCCTCGAACAAAAAGAAATGGAAGCTGCCAACGCGCGGGCAGAGCATCGTCGCACGCTGGTCGGGTCAGGAGATCGAAGTCAGCGAATTCGCACCTACAACTTTCCACAGAACCGGATCACTGATCACCGCATCAATCTTTCCGTCCACAAGCTGGATCAGATTCTGCAGGGCAATATTGATGAGCTTGTCGACGCCCTGCTCGAGTTTGACCGGATGGAACGCCTCAAGGGCGGCGTCACCTAGACTGCTGCCTCGAAAACGGAATACCCAGTGAGCAGCGAAGGGACTCCCAAAACTGCCGATGCCGAAGAAGTCTGGACCGTTAAGAAAGTCCTGGACTGGACGATCGGGCATTTGAAGCAGCACGGCAGCGAGTCACCCAGACTTGACGCTGAGATTCTGTTGGCGCACGCCCGAGGTTGTCAGCGAATTCAGCTCTACACTCAGTACGACACTCCGCTGGAGCCCGATGAACGCGCCGTGATGCGCGATCTTGTCAGACGCCGCGCAACTTTGGAGCCGGTTGCTTACCTCGTTGGTTTTCGTGAATTCTTTGGGCTGGATTTCGAGGTAGAACCTGGCGTACTGATCCCGCGGCCGGACACGGAAACTCTAGTTGTAACCGCTCTGGAAATTCTCAATGAACTCCCGGCAGCAACCGTCCTGGACGTCTGCACGGGGACCGGCTGCGTACCGGTCGCCATTGCTTCGAACTGTGAATCCGCCACCCTGACAGCCATTGAACTGGACGATCAAGTCCACCAGGTTGCCCAGCGAAACATCCAGAAAAACGGTCTGACGGGCAGGATTTCGTTGCTGCAGGGCGACCTGTTCAGTCCGCTTTCCAGCGACGCTTTGTTCGAAGTTATTACCGCGAATCCGCCGTATGTGACGGATGAGGAAATGGATACACTGCAGCTCGACGTTCGCCTGCACGAGCCGCAACTTGCGTTACGAGGCGGAGTCGACGGCCTGGACATCGTCAGGCGACTGATTGCGGAAAGTGGCCCGTGGCTGGCGAACAGCGGAGCGTTGCTGCTGGAGATTGGTGAACAGCAAAGTGCCGCGGTTACTCAACTCTTTGCTGATTCAGGTGGATTCGAGCCTGCTCAGATTGTGAAGGATCTCGGAGGTCATTCGCGAATCGTCTGGGCAAGGAAGAGACTGATGAGCTGACGGTTATCGGTCGGTGGGTTCCGAGCTATCATCGACCAGAATGGTGCGTCGAGACGCACCCTACGACTACTGACGATTGAGGAGGTCCAGGGATGGACATGTTTGTTGTGCGGGGCGGGAAGCCGTTGAAGGGGCAAGTTCGAGTCAGTGGGGCCAAGAACGCGGCCCTGCCGATCATGGCTGCCTCGCTGATGGCTGACGGGCCGATCACGCTGCACGACGTCCCCGACCTCGTTGATGTCCGAACTTTGTCGCAGCTTCTCGGTACGCTCGGCGTCATCAGTGAACGACAGGCTGACAACGCACTTCGCCTGGAAGTAATCGACGACTCGCCCGTTGTCGCAGACTACGAACTTGTCCGCCGCATGCGTGCCAGCATTTGCGTACTTGGGCCGTTGCTCACTCGGCGAGGAAGAGCGACCGTTTCATTGCCAGGCGGCTGCAACATCGGCGACCGGCCGATCGATCTGCATCTGAAAGGTCTGAAGGCTCTGGGAGCCGATATTCGAATTGAACATGGCTATGTCATCGCGACAGCCAGGAAGCTGAAGGGCGCACGAGTCTTTCTTGGCGGCTCGTTCGGTAGCACCGTCACAGGAACCTGCAACGTGATGGCTGCAGCGGCGTTGGCCGACGGCGTTACAACGATCGAGTCAGCGGCGTGCGAACCCGAAGTTGCCGATTATGGGCAGCTGCTTAATGCGATGGGCGCGAAGATCGAAGGGCTCGGTACGCCGTTCCTGCAAATCGAAGGCGTGGAGTCGTTGGCGGGTGCCGAACATCACGTCATTCCAGATCGCATCGAAGCAGCGACACTGCTCATTGCCGGAGCGATCACACATGGCGAAGTCAGCGTCGAAAATGTCTGCATCGATCATCTTAGCGCGGTGCTGGACAAACTGAAAGATGTCGGAGTCCGTATTGGAATCACCGAAGATCCTGGAAGCTCAGACCGCAGCACACTGCACGTCCTTCCGTCGGGAAAACTGACTTCGACCGAATGCTCAGCGTTACCGTATCCGGGCCTGCCGACAGACGTGCAGGCTCAATTTATGGCGTTGCTCAGCCGAGCGGATGGAATCAGTGTGGTGACCGACAAAGTCTTCCCCGATCGATTCATGCATGTTGCCGAACTCGTTCGGCTCGGCGCGAGTATTCACCGTGAAGGCCAAAGTGCGATTATCAACGGAACTGAAAAATTGCACGGCGCTTGTGTGATGGCTTGCGATCTTCGGGCAAGTGCGGCACTCGTCCTTGCGGCGATGGCCGCCGATGGAGAATCGGTGATTCGCCGAATCTATCACCTCGACCGGGGATACGAGCAGTTCGAAAATCGGCTGAATTCTCTCGGTGCAGACATCCGACGCATGAATGATTGTGAGGAAAATGTGCCGGTCAGCCTGAGGCTGACCCAACCGATTGAAAATTCCAGTTCATTGACCGCGTCCGGTCATGTCGAAGGAGCCGTCAAGCTGGAAGACCGTCGCCAGATTCGAGTCGACAGTGCGGAAACGCTCGCTCCACTTCAGAGCCCAGCAGCCTCGAAGGCGAAACAGGAGCCGGCAAGCTAATCGCCGAACCTTGTTGAAAATCCCAGTCCACTGATTGACGGGGCAATTTGGTCCGTCCATAATCATCGAATCTTTTCTCGATGACCTAATCGACGCACGTTCTGTGCAACTCACATCCGTAGTCAGGTCATCCAGCATTTCGAATGACGTTTCGTCAGCAATCAAAGTCGTTGATAGGGTTCAGGTTGCGCCATTCTTTACGTTGCTGGACATTGTCGTCAGTGCCGATGTTGGACAATTCTTCAATTTAATTATGGCTGATTCGTCGATTTTACAGTTTCTATCGTAGATCTGCGGGCGTCCGGCTTGTTTAACCGCTCCGGAAGCATCGCGTTATCTCATCGGCTGGCTGGCGATTTGGTCTACCAGGCGGTTGCGAACACTGAGGTTATGCGTTGACTGATAATGATGGCACAGCGAACTTCGGCGATCAGCCGATTGGCGAAGCAGAAACCGAGTATGACATGATCAGCAGCACTAACGAAGTCGATGACAGCCGTCGCGTGGCGTCAACCGGCCTTCCAGATCAGCTCGAACAGGATCTCGTCCAGACGTTCAAACTGTTGTCGGACGAGACTCGTCTACGAGTTTTGATGTACTTGATGCGCGAAGGCGAGTTGCATGTTACGGCCCTTTGCGAACGTCTCGACCAGAGCCAGCCGGCGGTCAGTCACCACCTCGCACTCTTACGAGTCGCCGGCCTGATCGAAGCTCGGCGCGATGGCAAACACAACTTTTACTCCGTACGCCGTGAACACTTTCATCGGATCATGGGCGAGCTGTTTGCCAATATGACGGCCGAAACCGGCGAGTCGCTGAGATTCAGTGATTTTGTGCTCCGGCAGGACGAAACCAGCAGTACGGAATGAGCATAGCATCCCGTGCTCAACGAGCCATTCCAGAGACCGCTCAATCCGGCGGTCTCTTCTATTTTGCGCCGCACTTTGATAGAAGTCGCCCCCGCCTCGCGAGCATGCGCTCGCATTCTGCAGGGACTTCCCTGCGTTCAATATTCGTTCTCACGCTCACGGTGCATACGCATGAGTCGTCCGGCGAAACTTGCTCTGGTTGACGGTTCGGTCTTTGAAGGCCGAGCCTTTGGTGCTTCTGGTGAAATCCACGGCGAAGTCGTGTTCAACACCAGCATGACCGGCTACCAGGAAATCCTCACTGATCCGTCTTACTGCGGCCAGATCGTCACCATGACGTACCCGCTGATCGGTAATTACGGAGTCAATCTCGAGGATGTCGAAAGCGGCGGACTTTCGCTGCGAGGATTCATCGTCAAAGAACTCTGCCGCCACGAAAGCAATTTTCGATCGGACGAATCGCTCGACAGCTATCTGGCAAAACACGGCGTGATTGGAATCGATGGTCTCGATACACGATCGCTCGTCAGGCGAATCCGAATTCAGGGAGTGATGACCGGCATCATCTCGACCGAGGACCTCGACAACGACTCCTTGATCGCTAAAGCTAAAAAAAGTCCAGAACTGGCCGGGCAGGACCTTGTCAGTGAGGTCATCCCTGCAGGAAGCGCTAGCTGGTCAGAAGGCCTGAACGAGATCATTCGAGACCCCGTGACCGGCGGTTACGATGGAATCCACGAGGCGACAACTGGTGAAGGCCCGCATGTCGTCGCCATTGACTACGGCATGAAGTGGAACATCCCGCGGCACCTGAAGCAACTCGGCTGCAAAGTCACCGTTGTGCCAGGCACCTGGAGCGCTGAGCAAATTCTGGAACTCTCGCCTGCTGGCGTGTTTCTCTCGAACGGTCCTGGCGATCCTCGCCCGCTGGAGTACGCCATCAAGACGATTCAGGGACTGCTTGGCAAGACTCCGATCTTTGGAATCTGCCTCGGCAACCAACTGCTCGGCCTCGCGTGCGGCGCTGAAATTTTCAAAATGCGATTCGGGCACCGTGGAGCCAACCAGCCGGTCCTCAATAAGAGCACGGGTAAAGTCGAGATCACGTCGCAGAATCACGGTTTCGCTCTGGAAGCAGACTCAATGCCATCGAACGTTGAGGTGACTCACGTGAGCCTTAACGATCAAACGGTCGAAGGAATCCGGCACAAAGATTACCCCGCATTCGCCGTGCAGTATCATCCCGAAGCTTCAGCCGGTCCTCACGACAGCCACTACCTCTTCGGCCAATTCCGCGAGATGCTCCTTCAGCATGTGTGACGCTATAGTTATTCTGGCCGGATGAGCCGATTGCCGGCGCGGAGCTTGTTCCGGCCTGCCTGAAAATCACTGCTCAAAGTGGAACGTCTCCATGACTCGAACCATATTTCTATTTGCTGGTCTGCTTGTCTTCGCATTCGGTGTTACAGGCTGTGGTCAGAATGTGGCCACCGGGACCGCGTCGCCCGCAGGCACTCCGGACGCGCGGACCGTTGACTCGACCGAGTCGCTACTGCCGATAGATGACGAAGGTTCGAATGGCGCTGCCACTGCAGCGACAGTTGACCTGAAAGTCGTTTCTTTCGATGAACTTCAGACATCGATTGCCGGATCAGAAGGCAAAATCGTTATCGTTGATTACTGGTCAACTTCCTGCCCGCCGTGCATGAAAGAGTTTCCCGGTCTTGTCGCTCTCCACAACGAACTTCCCCACGATCAGGTTCGATGTGTGTCAGCGAGTCTGGACTACGATGGCCTCCCGGACTACCCCATCGAAGACTGTCGAAAAGCTGCGCTCGAGTTTCTTGAACAGAAAAAATCAACGCTTGACAATTTCATCCTGAGCGACGAAAGCCTGACGGTGATGGATGACAAGCTGAGAATCGCATCGATTCCTGCCGTCTTCGTGTTTGACGTCGATGGAAAACTGGCTCGCCAGTTCGACGAGTCAGACGGCGAATCGTTTACGTACCAAAAAGATATTACGCCGTTTGTAACCGAACTGGTTTCGCAAAGTTTCTCAGGCGAATCGTCGCCTGCGGAGTCAGAGTAAGAAGACTCTTGTCATGCAGGGTGGGCACCGCCACCACGAACAAACAGGCTGGTCGGCAATACCCACCCTACACATTCAACGGCGAAGTAGTGCAGGAACTCCTCAATGAAAGCTGCTTTGATCAGAGAGACCGGTGAACCGAGCGTCATTCAGTACGGAGACCTGCCGACTCCTGAGCCGGCCGCAAACGAAGTACTCGTCAAAGTCGGAGCGGTCGCAGTTAACCCGATCGATACTTACATTCGCAGCGGCGCCGTCGCGCTGGCGACCGAGTTTCCATACATTGTTGGTTGCGACCTCGCTGGCACGATCGAAGCCGTTGGCTCGGAAGTCACTCGGTTCAAAGTCGGTGATCGTGTCTGGGGAAGCAACCAAAGCCTCTTCGGTCGTAAGGGTACGTTTGCTGAATACGCAGCCGTCGGCGAAGAGTGGTTGTATCCGACTCCTGATTCAATGTCGGACGATGTTGCGGCAGCAGGCGCTCTGGTGGGTATCACGGCTCACCTTGGCCTGTTTCTGCATGGTGAGTTGAAAGCTGGCGAAACGGTTTTCATCAATGGCGGAACTGGCGGCGTTGGCACGGCGGTTGTTCAAATTGCCAGGGCCGCTGGCGCGAAGGTGATCGCAACGGTCGGCAACGATGAAAAGAAATCGCTTTGCGAAAGCTGGGGCGCAGACTGCGTCATCAACTACCACGACGAAAACCTCGACGATCAGATTCGCAGATTTACAGAAGTGAACGGCGGGCTGCATGTCTGGTTTGAAACTCAGCGAGAACCAACTCCAGATCGAAGCGTCGAGCTAATGTCACCTCGCGGCCGGATCATCTTTATGGCCGGCCGAACCGCTCGACCGGAATTCCCAGTCGGACCATTCTACGTGAAAGATCTTCGTTTGCACGGCTTCGCCATGTTCAACGCCACGCCCGACGAACAACGAGCATCCGCAGACGCCATCAACGAACTGACTACGAAAGGCGACTGGAACCCGCAAATCGGAAGGACTTTCCCACTCTCAGAAGCTGCCGCCGCTCACCAGCTCCAGGAAGACGCCACGCTTGGCGGAAGCGGATCACTTACCGGAAAAATCGTCCTGAATCCATAATGATGACGGACAGACACCAATTACAAGATACACCAAAAAACGAAAGAATAGAGTCGGTTTTCCTTTCGTGTTTTGGTGTATTTCGTGGCTGAAAAGTCGGACGGAGTAAAGACCGCCTGACTCGAAGCTCTTACTTTCCAGTAGAACCGATCTTCGCAAGCAGTCCAGCCAGCGCATGCTGGCTTTTCACCGAAGCGATCTGCTGGTTGTTGCAGGTTCCGGCGATCCCGTGGTGGACGAGCCAGATGTTCCTAAAGCGGACTGGGTTGCTGTGGTTCTGGATTTTTGTCGGCAGCGCGTTTGCGCCTTCGCCGACTCGTTTCCCGCCTCCGGTTGGAGTTGGCAGGTCGAGACCCTCGTGAACCGCGACGCCGTTCAGCCAGACGGTGAAGTTCGCGTTCTGAATTTTCTTTCCGTCGGCATCGAATCTCGGAGCACGGAACCAGATGTCGTAGGTCTGCCATGAAAGCGGCGGCAGGCACATGTTCAAGTTCGGTTTCACTTCGCGGTAGAGCGCGCCGCACTCGTTGAATGCTCCATCGAGGCCGAACGAGTCGAGCACCTGTACTTCGTAGCGACTTTGGACGTAGATACCGCTGTTGGCTCGCTGTTGTCCCACGGCGTTTGGCATGTATGGAAGTCGAAATTCGAGGTGCAGACGTAAATCGCCATACGCGTCTCGAGTTTCCGTTCCTTCTTTCAGCAGGCCGTCGTCGGTCATCTGGCCGTTCTTCAAGAGATCTGTGTTCGTCCCGTCGAACAGGGCGATGGCGTTGCACGGCCGGCAGGCTCCGAGCGTCGCGCTCTGTCGCGTGACGAAAGATGCGGTCCCGACCTGTCGAGCATATTCGCCGATCGACTTGATAACCGAATGGCCATTTTTGATTGTGATTTGCTGATGCTCGCCGGTCAGCGTAAGGACGTTCCCTTCACGAGTTCCCTGGTACTTCGCTCGGTCTCCGCCGATTAGCCAGCCGTAGCCAGGCAGTCCACCGTGATACTCGACCGCGGAAAACTTTGCATCGCCCATTGCAACGACCTGCAAACCGACGGGTTCGCACTGGTGGCAGTCGTTGATTTTCGAACCGAGATACTCACCCTGAAACGGATAGTCGGCGTCGTCCTGCGGGACTACCGTCCACGCTTTGGGTTTTTTTTTCCCGTCCGCACTCTGTGTGTCCTGTGGAATCAACAGGCCGAAACAAAAAGCGATGAAAAGACCGTATCGAAGCATCAATATCTCCAGGTGGCATGAAGGTCGCGTTGATTCGTGATTGTCGCCAGACTTCCCAGTTTCACATGGCAATCTGCGAAAGGCAACCGACCATTGAGCGGCCGACACGGTTGCAACAACATGCCCCGCGAGCACGTGCCGAAGTCTGCTGGACCGGTATAATCACTCGGAGTCTCGGTCACCGAATAATGTTGCTGGAATTCTCATGGCAAAATGTGACGAAGGATACATCTGCGAAGTTTGTGGCGAAGCTGTGGACGAAATCGTCGATAGCGACCTCTATCTTCGTTTCGTAATCGGGCTGGTCCCGCAGAGTGAGCTGACGAAATCGCCCGAGCGGCACATTCGTTGCAACCCGGTGCAGGCTCAGTTCATCGTGCACGATGATTTCGAACCGGTCGTCGTGGACGGCTCGTTCGGCAAGCAATTTCTGGACGAAGAACACGTTAAGCAGCAGCAAGACCTGATCACTCGCGGCTGGCTGAGGATTTGCGAAGTCACTGGGTCGGGCATTCCTGTCTCCGAGTATCCGCTCAAGCCAAAAGTTGACATGAGCAAATTGATCGCTGAACGGCAGAACTTTAATTCTCAAACCAACAATCCGGAGTAAGGAAGCAGATGCAGCCGTGGCAGGAAGACAACTGGATTGAGCAGTCTCAGATTCTGCTGAATTCGTATCGTCAGTTTCTGGACGAAGAACTGATCTCGCGAAACGGCTTGGACGAAGACCAGTCACGGGCGATGTTTGAAGCTCCGTTCGTCGTGGTTTCACACGGAACGCAGGATGACCCGATTCTGAATTATGGAAACGAGGTCGCGCTCAACTTGTGGGAGATGGACATTGAAACGCTGTTGCAGACTCCGTCGCGTATGACTGCCGAGCCGGTGCATCGTGACGAGCGTGCTCGACTGCTGGAGCGTACTTTGCGTGACGGTTTTGTCGATGACTATCGAGGAATCCGAATCGCCAGTTCAGGCCGGCGGTTTCTGATCGAAAAGGCAATTGTCTGGAATCTCGTCAACGACGCCGGTGACCGAGTTGGCCAGGCCGCGACGTTTTCCGACTGGGTGTTTCTCGATGAGTGACGCCTCACCCAGCAACAAACACTCGCGGCCATCGCGAGTCACCACGGATCAGCAGGTCGAGAGTCCCGACTGGGAAGACGCCTTGCAGACGCCGGTGCAGTTTGTACGTAGCGTTGGACCAGAGCGGGCAGCGCTTCTTGAAAATCTCGACATCCGAGTCGCCATCGACCTGCTCTATAACGCGCCGCGAGACGTACTCGACTTGAGCAACGTGAAGACTCCGGCAGAACTCGAAGCCGGGATGCAGCAAAGTGTCTGCGGGAAGGTCGTCGATACGGAATCTCGGCGTACTTCCAACGGCAAGACGATGTCGGCCGTGCTGATCCGCTGTGGGCGAGCGTTCGTGCGGGGCGTCTGGTTCAACCAGCCGTGGATTCTAAAACGATTCTTTCCCGACAACGTCGTGCTGTTTTCCGGGAAGCCGAAGATGCGATCCGGACGGTGGGAATTCAGCAATCCTCACACGCAATGGCTCGAAAACGACGATGCTGCGACCGAAGACGGATTGCCCGTTACCGTCATTCCAAGGTATGGCCTGACCGACGGATTGAAGATGTACGAAATCCGCCGGGCGACGAAGGCGACGGTTGAGGATTTCGTACATCTGGTACCGGAGCTATTCTCACCAGAAGCGTTGGAGTCGTGGAAGCTGTTGGGAATTCGCGAGGCGATCACGAAACTGCATCTGCCCAAATCGATGGACGAGTATCGCGAAGGTTACCGCCGACTGGTATTCCAGGATCTGGTCGAGTTTCAATTGGCGATCGAACTGCGTCGTCGAGTTTGGTGGTCCGGCGTTCCGGCTCCAAAGATGCCGTGCACGGCGAAGATTGACAGCCGAATCCGTCGGCTGTTTCCATTTAATCTGACGCCGGGACAGAATCAGGCAATCGCCGATATCGTTGCTGACTTGAATGCCGGCCGCCCGATGCACCGATTGCTACAGGCAGATGTTGGTTCCGGAAAAACGGCCATCGCGATGTACGCTATTCTTGTCGCCATCGCGAATGGCCATCAGGCAGTGTTGATGACGCCGACCGAGTTATTGACAACCCAGCATTGGCAGACGATCGACAAGGCCCTCGCGCATAGCCGAGTCAAACGGCGAATGCTGACCGGAAACCTGACGTCTCAGCAGCGGCAAGACGTCCTGGAAGAAATTCGATCCGGCGATGTTCAGCTCATTATTGGCACACAGGCGCTGATTCAAAAAAGTGTCACATTTTCAAACCTCGGTTTGGTCGTGATCGATGAACAGCACAAATTCGGCGTCGGGCAGCGGGCAAAGTTCTCAACCGGTATACAATCGCCACACATTCTGGTCATGACTGCAACGCCGATTCCACGAAGCCTTTGCCTTACGCAGTTCGGCGATCTCGACCTGACCACCATGTCAGACATGCCGCCGGGACGGCAGACAGTAAAAACGTTCCGAGTCTACAACGCGAACACGCGTAAGCGTGCCTGGAAGTTTGTGCGGGAACGACTGCAGGAAGGTCGCCAGGTTTACATCGTGTGTCCGCGCGTCGGAGAAACGGAAGCGGACGCAGGTCAACTTGAACTGTCGTTCGACGAAGAGTTTCCCGAACTGTCCGAGAAACCGGCGGAACCTGTTCAGGAAACGTTGATCGGCAGTGCGGAAGAACTGTTCGAAGATCTGCAGAAGAACGAACTGAAAGGATTCAGTGTCGGTATGGTGCATGGCCGGATGAATACTCAGGCCAAGGCCGACGCCATGGAAGCATTTCGCACCGGCGAGACTCAGGCTCTGGTTTCAACGACCGTCATTGAAGTCGGCGTCGACGTTTCGAATGCTTCGGTCATGGTCATCCAGCAGGCTGAACGGTTTGGACTTTCTCAGCTTCATCAATTGCGAGGGAGGATCGGTCGAGGGAAGCATCAGGGCTTCTGCTTCTTATTCTCAGATGCCAGCTCGACCGACGTCGTTAAACGATTGTCAGCGATGGAGAAACACACCGATGGGTTCAAAATCGCCGAAGTCGACTTTGACCTGCGAGGCCCAGGTGACATTCTCGGTTCTCGCCAACACGGTTCCTTGCCGTTGCGGTTTGGGCATCTCATCAAAGATCGAAAGCTCGTCGAGGAAACCCGGGAAGCGGCCGTCGAGCTAGTCAAGTCCGGTCAGTTTGATGATCCGTTGCTGGCACCATTGAAGTCGGCGGTGCTGGACCGGTTCGCCGAACTGATGGACCTGCCACGAAGTGGGTAGCTGCAGAAGTCTTTGCAGGCTGGGGCAAGACCCAATCTGTAATGGTGGTCACTTTAGGACATGGCTGGTCGCTCGTCTTTTTCGGAGCGAGGTTGCTATTCTGCTTTGCTCACGACATTTGAACTCGATACGGAATGTCCGATGGCGATACTCGACACTCTTGGAATTACGGTTCTCGGCGACTTCATCCTCAGCGAGGGTGTTGAGCCGATTATTGAGAATCTGCTGCGGATAGGGACGACAGCCGTTGCCGTTAATCCGACCGTGACAGCTCCAGCCGATGAGAATACTGGCAGCTTCCAGCCTCCGATTGATGCCGGCAGTAGCCCACGAGTTTTCGATCGACCACTCTGGGGCAAACATTCGCTATGGGTGAGAGGCGGAGTCAGTTATCAGCCGCGCGAAGAGTTTTATAAAGACTCTGCTTACACACCGCGAAAAACGAACGACCTGACCGAGCAGTACGGAAAAATTATCGGACAATTCATTGACCGAGCTGTTGAGTCCGGATTGAAAGTTTACTTTCAGATCGGAGCAGTCCAGCCGTCTGGGCTTCGCGACGAAGATCGACCACGATTGCCCGATGGAACGATCTCGGAAAATCGAATGGCGGACACAGCGAGTCTTGCCAGCGAAGCTGTCCGATCGTACAACCGAGCGTACATCCGCGATCTGCTCGAAGAATATCCGACAGTGACAGGCTTTCGTCCGGACTGGCCGGAGTACCCGTGTTATACGCTGGGTGAAGTCTTCGCGGATTTCGGCGAGTCCGTGGCGAAGTGGGCAGCGAGTCGTGATTTCGAGTTCGAATCAATCCGTTCCGAAGCCAAGAAGTACTGGAACCTGCTCCACGGCAAGTCGAGCTTTCGCTGTCTGAGCACTTCTGACTTTGAACGCAACTGGACGGTCTCTGGTAAGTTGCCCAAATGGGTAAGCGAATGGCGGCGACTGAAAGCGGCGCTATCCGTCGATTGCCTCCAGCATTGGAGAGACGCAATTGACGGAGCTGGTGGCACGTACAAAGAGTTGTCAGCCAACGCGTTCATGCCTACTTACTCGACGGTGACCGGTTTTGATTTTTCCGGCGCAGCGAAAATCTGCGATGCTGTTTCCCCCAAGCTCTACACAATGCACTGGTCGCTAATGGTGAAGTTCTGGGCGGCGCCAATCCTTGCCGCAAATCCTCAGCTCAGCGAAGAATCCGTCGTGCGATCACTGGTACGGATTATGGAAATTGATGACGATGGAACTGGCGGCGGTAGCGTTTCGGACTACGGATACCCCGCTCCGGACGAACCTCACCCAATTGCCAGCGGCCCACAATCACGAAAACTCCGTGATGTCGTGGGAGAAGTCGCTGGCGAATGTGCTGTCACGCCTCTCGTCCACGGATACGGTCCACTCAATGACTTCAAGCGACGACTGCAACTTGTTGCGGATTGCGATGCGGTGACAGGGCTATGGATTAACCGATATGGGTACTTAAGCGATGAAAAGCTGGAAGCGATTCACGAGGTGGTTGATCGATGAGTCGTTTTTCAGGCAAGCGAATCAGCATCATCGGCTCGGTGTTGCAGAATGCGATATTTGCATGCGTCTTCGTTTTGAACGGTATCGTCCTATCGGGCTGCGGTGGTGCGTCTTTACTTGCTCAGGACACTGAGTCTGCAAAGTTATCGCGGCAGTCCGTCTCCGTCGGCACTTACGGTGTCAGTCGATACCGGCCAGGTCGATGGGGGACGATCGGTGTCGACGCGATTAATCGAAGCAGCGAACCAGCATCGATGGAGGCTGCGGCGTGGATCGGCGGCCAGAAAACTGATCAGTTTGGGCGATCGGTCTGGTTGCCAGCGGAATCTCGTCGCGTTACCTGGGCACCTGTTTTCATTCCTTCGACGCGTTCCCCCAACAGTAACCCCATGCTGTATTCGATGAGCGTTCAAAAATCGGCCACGGGTGAAGTCCTCTCGACAGGTCGCAACAAGGATCGTATCGAGTCCCGTCAACTGATCGTTCCGCGAGGCAATGCTGTATATGCAGTGATTACGGATAGCGAAAAAAGTCACCTGGCAGATTCGGATCTAGTCAGATATGTACTCGGCGTGCGGCGACCTGATACAGCTTTTCTATCAATCGATGCGCAACAATTGCCGGATATTCCCGAAGCATTGGATGCAGTCGACACCCTGGTCGTCATCGGTGACTCGCTTAGCCAGGACGCCGCGGCGACTGAAGCCGTGCAGGACTGGGTGCGCTTGGGAGGAACGCTCTGGCTGCTGCTGGACACAATGACCAACGCTTCTGCACAAGTAGTTTGCGGCGGCGAACTTCTTGTCCAGGAAATCGACCGAGTGTCTCTGATATCTTATTCGCTGCTCACCAACACAAATGTCAAGCGACGAAAAGCAGATGAAGTCGATCTTGAGCGGCCGGTTCAACTGGTTCGGGCTATCCCGGAACAGGGCGAAGTTCTTGCGACGGCTGATGGATGGCCCGCCTCTGTAAAGACACATTTCGGGCGAGGCCGAATCTTTGCCTCATTGTTGAGTCTCGACGGTTTCTTCATTCCCAATAGGAAACTGCACCCCGAGCAGAGAAAAAATCTTGGACAACAAATCTGGATCACGACTGCTGCGCAGGACCTGATGTCGGAACTTGGCGGTTCGGGCCAGGGGAGACCGCTCGAGACCGATGCCATGAGGGAATATGTGACGTCAAGAATCGGGTATCAGTTGCCTGACAGGTCAACTGGTGCGGTTGTGCTGGCCACTTTCTGCGGCGTACTGGCCGCGGTTTGTTTCGTCATTCAACGAATGCAGCGACCGATTCTCCTGTTGCCCGTGATTGGTATTCTATCAATGCTGACGATTGTCGCCTTCCTGGCAATGGCATCGCCATCTCGGTCATCAACTGACTCTACAGTCACATTTCAGATGGTTGAAGCGAGCGGGACTCAGGACCGACTTCAAGCAACAGGCGTCATTGGGTTCCATTCTCACAGTAACAGTCAACCGACAATTCAATCAGCAGCAGCCGGGATGCTGACTTTTGATGGGACCGTTAGTTCGGGCTCGCCAGTCCGTATGGTCTGGTCAGATCAGAACAGGTGGCAACTTCAGGCCGCGGCATTTTCTTCGGGAGTTCGCCTCGCCGAGTTCCGCGAGTCAGTCCCGCTGGAAACACCGGCTATCGTTATCGGGACGTTTGACGAGTCGGGCTTTAATGGCCGGCTGACAGGAAACGTCGCCGTCAACTGGAGTGACGCTCTTGTTGCTCATCAATCAGGATTTTCGCTACCCGTTTCAATCGACAGCGCAGGCAACATTGCAACAGGCGACAACCCATTGCCTCCGGGGCAGTACATCAACACAGCGATTCTCAACGCGGAACAATCTCGCCGGCAGAAGGTCTACCGAAGCATGTTCGACGCATCGCAACGCAGTCGGATTTACCCGTCGCAGGCAACGTTGCTCGCATGGTCGGACCCACTGCAGTTGCACACTGGCGGGCTCGCCGACGACAGTCAATCGGGAGCGATGCTGGCATCGTTCCCGATTGTCATCGAACGTCCCGAACCGGGACATCGCGTGTTGATCCCGTCAACTTTTCTTCCTTACCGATCGGTGGCACATAAAAAGCTCAAGATTGGCTTTGCCGCAACATTCAGCAACACACGCCGTACATGGTCGAGTAATACTTCCTCTGCTGCGTCGACATCTCTGCTGCGATTCGAAATTCCGGCCGAACTTCTGCCGCTCCTCGTCGACCAGGCAACGCTAACTGTGAACATCTCCGCTCCGCTCCGTGATGTGAAAATTTTGTCGGGCCACGTTGACTCATTGAAAGAAGTCTGGTCCAAATTCAGTCCCGTCGGCACGTTCAGCGTTCCTCTTTCAGCGACGTCATCCCGAAAACTGGACGATGCAGGAGGGCTTCATGTAGCCCTTGAAACAGACGCCGTCCAACTAGATGAACTCGACGAGGCGGATGTCGGCACTCAAGACCGCAATTGGCAGGTCGAGCGGATGCAACTCGAAATTCAAGGTCGGATTCAGTGACAGAAACAGAAGCCCGTACTAACGGCACTCCCGTCGTCGATATTCAGAACTTGACCAAAGTGTACGGCGACTTCACAGCTTTGGACTCGTTGTCGCTCACTGTTGATCGGGGCTCCATCCTGGGATTCATTGGCCACAATGGAGCCGGTAAGACAACAGCCATCCGAATTCTCGTTGGTCAGGCAAGACCGACATCTGGAACGGCGACAATCGCTGGAGCTGATTGCGTGCGAGATGCTCGCAAGGTCAAACAGCTGGTTGGTTACATGCCGGACAAGTTTGGCTCCTACGACAACATGAGAGTTCGCGAATACCTCGACTTCTTCGGAGCAGCGTTTGGTATGCGACGAAAAGATCGCACCAGGCGAATCGACGAGGTACTCGACATCACTGGTTCGCGATACATGCAGGATCGTTATGTCGAAGCGCTCAGTCATGGAATGCAGCAACGCGTCGGCATCGCTCGAACGTTGCTGCATGACCCGGAAGTACTGATTCTCGACGAGCCTGCCAACGGTCTGGACCCGGAAGCTCGCATCGAGATGCGGGAACTATTGCTGAGGCTTTCCGGGTTCGGAAAAACGCTTATCGTCACCAGCCACATTCTGCCTGAACTGTCTCACATTTGTGATCGGGTTGCCATTCTGCACCAGGGCCAGCTTAAAGCATTCGGCACGCTCGACGAGGTTACCCGGCAGGTTCAACAAACTCGGATGATCGAGGTGCAGGTTTCCGGACAGGATCAACTGACACTTGCAGAATCTACTCTGAAGGAATTGATCGCGGACGTGTCTGAGATCACAACGTCGCCAGCCGAATCCATGCTACGATTTCGCTCGACCCTGGTTGATTCGGAACTCGGCGCGACCTTGAAACGACTGATCGAATCGAACGTCCACGTCGTGCAGTTTCGAGAAGTTGCAGGCAATCTTGAAGAAGCATTTCTGTCGGTCACTCGCGCGGGTGATAAAAATGCTGCCGCGACCGAAGCAAAAGCGATAGCGGAGGCCGTGCAGTGATAGGCTGCCCCGTCATTCAACGAGAATTCGTCGGACTGCTTCGCACTCGCCGCTCCTATCTGGTGCTGATCGGATTGGCAGTAGCGATGTCGATGCTTGTTGTCGCGCGCTGGCCATCAGACGGCCTGGTCGACCTGTCCGGTCGTCAATCATCGGCGACCTTTCGAGTCATCTCTTTCGGCATGATTGCTGCTGTTGCCTTGCTGGTGCCAGTTTTTCCTGCGACTTCGATTGTCCAGGAAAAGCGTCGCAACACGCTGGCATTGCTGCTCAATTCGCCGCTCGGACCCATTGATATTTTTCTGGGCAAACTGATCGCCACGCTTGGATTTGTTGCTCTGCTGCTGCTGGTAACTCTTCCAGCCGTTTCAGCTTGTCATGCCCTGGGGGGACTTTCATTCGGCGACGACATTCTCAGGCTATACGCCGTACTGGTTTTGACCAGTCTGGAATTTGCAGCATGGGCTCTGCTGGTGAGTTCACATGCCACGACAACAGATGGATCGATGCGATCAACTTTTGGCGGGGTGCTCTTCCTGACAATTCTTTCACTCATCCCGCATTACTTTCTGGAAGGATCAGAAGGCACACTGGCAGAATTGGCCACGCACTTTCGCACACTCTCTCCAGTGCCCGCTGTTCTTCAGATTGCCGGTCAATTGGACCCCGGTGCCATCGGGTTATTGAATGCGCGAGACCACGTCGCTGATTTTCTGGTCTCGTCAATGAGCGTGTTTTTATTGTGTTCTGCTTTGACGATCAGACAGTTGGCATCGCCACTGCTGGATCGTTCGCGATCAACTGGCACGATGACCAATGATCAGCCAACCGGCATTAAAGTTCTTCGTCGACTGTTCTACCTTGTCGATCCGCAACGACGTTCGGCCGGCATACCGTCGTTCGTAAATCCGATCCTTGTGAAAGAGTTCCAGTGCCGACAGTTCGGTCGTTCTCATTGGTTGCTGCGACTGATCGCGGGCTGCGGAATGGTCTCGTTGACGCTTGCTTATGCCACGACACTTGGTTCATCGGAGTGGGGAGTCGAGAAGATCGGCGCGATTATTGTCATGATGCAGGTCGGACTAATCGTCGTCTTCGCTCCGGGAATCTCTGCAGGGCTGATCAGCAGCGAACGTGAAAGCGGAGGCTGGGATCAGCTGCGGACGACGCCCTTGTCGGCAAATGCGATCGTTCGCGGTAAGCTGTTCAGCGTGGCCTGGACTTTGATTCTATTACTGATGGCAACGTTGCCCGGTTACGGAGTCATGATCTGGATCAAGCCGGTTCTTCGCGCGCAGATTCTGCAAATCATGATCAGTCTGGTGCTTGCCATGCTTTTCGCAGCGATGCTCAGTGCTGCAGTCAGTAGCTGCTTCCGACGAACTGCTTCAGCAACGGTCACCTCGTACCTGCTTCTGGCTTTGTTGTGGGGAGGTTCGCTGATGATCTGGCTGGGGCGAGACAGCGTCTTCGGATTCGAAGTCGTCCGCTCAGCACTTTCCGTAAACCCACTGGCCGCAGCACTAAGCATTAACCGATCGCCAGGTTTTTCGATCTACAATCTGGTGCCGATCAACTGGTGGATTATGGGCGGTGGCTCACTAATCTGCTTCATTTTTCTAAGCATCCAAACCTGGCGACTGTCGAGGCCGGAATGAAGAATTGTACTCCTCGCCAGAAAAATTCTGATAGATCACGTCGAAATCCGGGACGCCTGGCGTTCGCAGTAGCGATCGTTGTGTTCATTCCAGTAGAGGTCTGCTCAACTGGAATATGCCGCGCTCAGTCAGCCGCCACCGAGAACGAAATCGTTGAGCCACAACTGCTGGCATTACGTGACCCTGAATTGTTGATGTCCTGCCCCACGCGAAAGTTGCCGGACTCCTTTCTTACACTTTGGATTGAAGCACTTGCCGGCCCGGAGTACGAACTGAAACGCGACGCCGCCATGAGCATCACTCACGCACACCGCGAAGGGTATCGGGACTGTTCTGCGGCGACTGACGCATTAATGGAATCTCTCAATCATGAGGCGACACCGCGATCTGTGCTGGTCGAAGTTGCACGGGCCTTGTCGACTATTGAAGCGAAGAAGAGTTCTACCAGATTGAAAGCGCTATTGAAGAAAGGGCGAGGAACGCATTTTGAACTGGTCGCCGAGACTGCCCTCGCACGCTGGGGCGACGCCGATATGCCTGCAATCTGGCAAGAAAGACTGACATCCGACGACGTTCCTCGACACCGCCGCCTGCTGGCGCTTCAGGCTATTACATTGCTTCCAGAAGCAATGAAAAGCGACACAAAGCTGCATTCGATTCTCGAAACACTTGTGGCAAGCAGTCATGACCCGGCGATGTTGCTCGAAGCGGCCAGAACACTTGGGAACGTCAAATGCGAAGGGCTCGAGCCATTTGCGGATCGGCTCGTCAAATTTTCTTCCGACGAAGCCAGCTATACGGCAATGCTCGCCAGTGTATACCTGCTGCTCAGCCACGAGAGTGCGTCGAGTCAGGAACTACTGCTGCGCATCCTCACGAACTCGCTTACGAATCCTCGCCGGGCACCAATCGTCCGTGCGGCGTGGACCAGACTTCTTCAACGTGATGTCTCGGAACTTGCGTCCCTGGCTCCCCAAGCAATTCAACACTCCGATGCTGAAGTTCGTCGAAACGCTATTGAGACGTTGACCGACTTCCCGACTGATGATGGAGTCGCCTTGCTTGGAATCGCTCTCGACGATCGACATCCAGATATCCGTCGCGTTGCTCGTCAGGCTTTACTGATTCTGAGTCGTAATGAGTCGTTGATTTGGTCAGTCAGGCAAGCCGGTTTGGCCGCCATTGCGCGGTCGTCCTGGCGAGAGCAGGAACAGGCGATCGTTCTTCTCGCTATGCTTGACCACTTAGATGCCGCCGACCGAATGTTGCAACTGGTAAGTTCACCACGAGCTGAAGTTGCTGTTGCCGCTGCGTGGGGACTAAGAAAGCTGAATGTAAAGGAGACATTGGCCACGCTCCTTACCATTGCGGAGAGGTTGGACAAGCAGATTGAAAACGGTATGTCGCTGCAGCCTCACGAGCCTGTTGTCCTTGCTCATATTTTCGAAGCAATTGGCCTGGCCAAATACGAACGCTCAATTCTCCTGTTCAAGCGGTGGATTCCGAAAGACGAGCCACGCGTTAACTTCGAAGAAGCCCGCACTTCAGCCGTCTGGGCCACCGGATGGCTCTTCGAAGGCGGCAACAATGTTGCACTTGCTCAACAACTTAAAGCTCGTCTTACCGATGTCGGATCGCTGATGCCCGAGTCGCCAACTGTGAGATACGCGGCGGGGATCGCGATTGGCAGAATAGGAGCGACTGAAGTTGCTCCCGACGTTAGACGGATCGCTTTAACGAAATCGGGAGAACCAGAACTTGCAGCGGCATGGTCGTTGGAACGACTCACTGGCGAAGTTGTCTCGCCACCGGAACCAGCAGTCGTCGCGGGAGCACACTGGAATCTGCTACCCATTGGCTCTCGACGCAAATCCGCGACAACTGAGCAGAAAAGCCGTTAAAGCTCCAAGTTTGAGTGGCGAGCGTCTGCTGGCGGCGACTTGACCGTTATGATCTTGTCATGCATGTGATGCCTGAACGAATCGTTTGAAAATGACTCCATTGCCTGGTTACCACGGTCGTTGCTTGAAGGTCGACCTGTCGATCCGGTCATGCGACGTCATCGAAATTCCAAACGAGACCCTGAAAAATTTCGTTGGCGGCTCCGGTTTAGGGACATGGCTGCTGCTGGAACACTGCCCGAAAGGCGTCGACCCGCTGGCTCCTGAGTCTCCGCTGATCTTTGCGTTTAGTCCGCTGGTCGGCAGCCCATTAACAACGTCGGCCAAGTTCGCCGTACTTTCAAAGTCCCCGTTGACGCAGCGAATTAACGATTCGTTGTCCTCTTCGGGCTTTGCGATTTCCGGCAAGAAGTGCGGATACGACGCGATCATGATTGTCGGTGCGGCGGACTCTCCAACGTGCATTGCCGTTGACGGTTCAACCGTCCGCTTCGAATCGGCGGACGACGCATGGGGCACTTCAAGCAGCAACGCCGAACAGATTCTAGGCAAGCGTCTGGGCAAGGGATTTCGAATTGCTGCCATCGGCCCGGCGGGGGAAAAGCTGGTTCGTTACGCGACAGTTTCTCACGATGGGCGACATGCTGGCCGAGGCGGGCTCGGCGCCGTCATGGGCTCCAAAATGCTGAAAGCTCTCGCCGTGCGAGGCACGCAGCAAACGCCTTTCGCATTTCCAGACGAACTGATTTCCTACAGTCGCGAAGTGTCTAAGAAGTCGTTCGGCCCGGCGACTGAGAAATACCGTGAACTGGGAACCGTCAGCAACCTTCTGACGTTCAATCGACTTGGCACGCTGCCAACTCACAACTTCCAAGTGGGATCGTTTGACAAAGCAGAACAGCTTTCGCCCGAAGTGATGAGTCAGACTCATGAGCGGACGCGTAAATCCTGCGCCGCGTGCACGATCGGCTGCGAGCACATTTTTCATTCGACGGATGCATCAGGTTCGGATGACGCCACCGGCGTCCGGGTGGAGTACGAAAATCTGTTCGCACTTGGCCCGTTGTGCGGAGTCTCTGAGTCGAATGTCGTTCTCGAAGCGTCGCGACTATGCGACGAACTCGGTCTGGACACGATCAGTGCCGGCGGCTCGATTGCTTTTGCAATGGAATGCGTCGAACGCGGTCTGCTCGACGAGCCGGATCTGAATTTCGGAAATGGCGATGCCTTGCTGGCAACGCTGCGGAAGATTGGGGCACGAGAGGGTATTGGCAATCTTCTCGCCGAGGGAACGCGGATTGCTTCTCAACGTATCGGTCAGAATTCGGAAATCTTCGCGGCGCACGTCAAAGGGTTGGAGCTTCCTGGCTACGAACCGCGAGCCCTCCAGACGATGGCCCTTGGGTTTTCAGTCGGTTCACGAGGGGCCGATCACAACAGGTCGGGTGCCTATCAGGTCGATTTTTCGGACCAGGTCGATCGATTGAGCATAGACGAATCCGCCGTGCCGCTTGCCATTGAAACGGAAGACGAAGCCGCGTTGATGGACTCACTGATTCTGTGCAAGTTTCTTCGCGGCGTGTTTGAAGACCGCTTTGCGGCAATGGGCGAAATGTTGCGACTGGTCACGGGTGTTGAACACTCGGTTGGTGATCTTCGCGAGGTCGCCGGGCGGATTGTCACTGCCAAAAAGCTGTTCAACATTCAGCAAGGGTGGACGCCCGAAGAAGACACACTGCCGGAACGGTTCATGAACGAGTCACTGCAGAACGCCACTACCGGCCCTGCAGTGCTGAATCGATCACAGCTCGCGACGTTGATTACGCAATACAACCTCGCGAGAGGATGGACCGAAGACGGATGGCTCACTGAAGACAACCAGGTATAGTCACCGAGTAGTTGCACACCGAGACGAAGCATGAAGCCTATGCACCATGTCAATGTGATGCCTGATTGAAGAAACGAAAAGGGCGAGGAGAAACTCAATGTCTCTCCACGCCCTCTTTGAGTTTTTGCGGGCTCCGCGATTAGTCTCGCCCGAGACTATCGATGTCGAAAACGTTTACTTCAACTCTTTGATTCGAATGTTCTTCCAGGCAACATCGTAGGGGCCAGTTCCGCCCTTGATGCCATGAACCTGAAGGCCGATGAAACCTTTTGGATGAGTCTTAAAGATCTCTTCGTCCGTCAGATCAGCAATGGCTTTGCCATTGATCCAGGTCTGAATGTGAGCACCTTTCGCGACAATGCGGAATTTGTTCCACTCGCCGTCCTTCATAACTTTGTGAGGCTTCAAGTCTTCTTTGCTGGTCAGCCATCCGCGGCCGGTCGCTTCGCCGTAGATGTAGCCTGCTTCTGCTCCGTTGGCTCCACTGGCCTCGATCTCGCACTGAGGACCGTACACACGACCGAACTTGTCGTTCTTCTTTTTGCCGTCGGTCTCTTTGGTCTTCGAGCGAATCTGACAACCTGAGTTCAAGCTGTCGTGAACTTTGACTTCGAACTCCAACTCGAAGTTACCGTACTCTTTGTCTGAGCAAAGGAACGAATTCGGACTGCCTTCGTTGGTCGTTCCGTGAATTGTCCCATCGACCACTTTATATTTTGCCGTGCCATTCTTCTGAGTCCATCCCTTAAGGGATTTTCCGTCGAACAATGACTTCCAGCCATCACCCGCGGCGGCAGTCCCGCTTGTGATGGTCGACGTTGCAAGTGCCAACGCGATTAGAAAAGCACTTCGTTTCATAGCAGTTTCCTCTCTGGGTGGTTTGGAAATTTTACTATCTGTTTTTTCCGAGCTGGATGCTTCGTCTCGTAAGAGGCCAGCCCTTGTAGACAGCTAAACGGTAGTGTCAGGATTTCATGGAGTCGAGCGGACGGATGATGTTTCACTCCGATGGGACTGGCCAGAATCCATCTTGCGGTGTTTTTACATATTGGCGATGGTTCGCCCGCGTTTCGGATCGGGTAACGGATATTCGTCCGTCTTCGCAGCCATTCGGGAATCTGAGCGAGTTATAATCGTTCAATAATTTTGTCTGGTGTTCAGATTCGTATGAAAAATCGGGTCCGTTCCCACAGAGTCCAAGCCATCTTTTCAATTTGCGCGTTCTGCGTATGCTGCGGGTCACCTCTACGACTCCAGAATCCATCCCCGTTTCAATTTAAATCGGAAGTCGATCAACGTAATGATCGGACTGTTCCTTGCCACAATCGGCCTGAGTGCCGTGTTAACTCTTGGTGCGCGCCTCGCCGGTTACCGTGCAGGCTTGCTTGATGCCCCTGACGAGGGACGTAAGCAGCACGCGGTTCCTGTGCCTGCGTTGGGCGGGATCGCGATCTTCGCCGCTTTCGCCGTATCGATCATCCTAAAGTACACCTTGGACGTCGAGTTCGCG
Source organism: uncultured Planctomyces sp. (assembly GCA_937904325.1). Lineage (GTDB taxonomy): Bacteria > Planctomycetota > Planctomycetia > Planctomycetales > Planctomycetaceae > JABMPE01. Next base: position 37,654 of record CALGTK010000375.1, on the reverse strand, counting down.
GCTTCACTTTCTGAATCGACTATGGCGTTACTTGCTACTGCGGCCGGCGTGTGGATTCTGGGAATCGTGGACGACATCTGGCCGGTGCGAGCCAAAGCCAAACTCGTCGTGCAGATAATTGCAGCCGTTACGTACGTCGTCACCGTGCAACCGATAGATGTTCTGTACATCGCCGACGGCTTTGAACTCTCGTCAGAGATTCTTGTCGGAACATTCTGCGTATTCTGGCTCGTGGCCTGTTGCAACGCTGTCAACCTGCTCGATGGCATGGATGGTATGGCTTCGCTTCAGGGGATAATTGGCTTCGGCACGCTGGCGATTATCGCAACTCTGCACGGAGACTCCGCAAATGTCGCAGTATGCCTGTTGCTGGTTGGCAGCGTTCTCGGATTTGCAATCTTTAACGCTCCCCCTGCGTCAATTTTCATGGGCGATGCTGGCAGCATGACGATCGGCTATCTGCTGGGAGCACTCATACTTAGCGTCTGCCACATGGCCGATGGCAGATACGGACTCGCCATCCCGCTGGCCCTCATAATCGTTCCAGCTTTCGACACAACAATGGCTATCATACGCCGAGCCCAGAGAGGCGAAGGCATCATGGCTCCGGATCGCGAACATTTTCATCATTGCCTCTTCGACGCCGGCCACTCAGTCTGGAAAGTTCTGGGCGTCTTCGCCGTGCTGTACGGACTGTGTGCCGCAGCGGCGGTGGTGGGAGTCTGGACCAGCAGCGGCTTCATTGCTTCTCTAGCCTGCGGAGTTGTACTTGCAACGTGCGTTGCTACTCGAATTTTCGGACACAACGAGCTGAAATTTCTTGCCGAGCGGCTCACGCAGAAAATTGCCAGCCTGGATGTAACCGGTATATTTGCCAGCAATCGACACGAATCCATTGCCGATACTTCCGGGCTGGGGAATGCAACGATGGAAATCGACGAACTGATGGTCATCCCGATCCCAGACGCGGCTGCCAACTCCGCCGATCAGACCGAAGAAAAAGACGGCGAAATCCGTCGTGCGGCATAGGCCAGCTATCTGGTCGAATGGGGATATTTGTAACCCCGCAAGTGCGCGACCGACCGGAAAAATACGAAGGGTTTCCAAACAATTCTTCGCGGAACTGAGTGAGCATTCCAGTCAGCGGCCAGGTGGATTGAATTTGCACCGCCAGGCTGTAGCATCATCTGTTTGCCTCTGACGCTTCGGAGGTATTTTTCGTTTCTGGTGGCCAAATCCTGCGGGATGCTTACTCGGCCTGTACCCCGGCTCGGCTGCGAATAAGCCCGCAGTGGCAGCGAAAGATCTCAACCATGACGGCTACGTCGCAGCCTGTTTCTCCTGATTCGCCATCGCCATCCGCATCGGAAACAGCCGGGTTCGGCGTTGATCTGTCCAGCGAAGACCAGATTCTGGTACTGGATTTTGGCGGTCAGACGGCACAACTCATTACGCGCAGAGTTCGCGAAGAGAACGTTTTCTGCCAACTCGTTCGACATAACCTGTCTGCCGAACGGATCCGCAAGATCAACCCGAAAGGCATTATCCTTTCCGGTGGGCCGGACAGCGTTTACGGCGAAGGCGCTCCGCAACCCGACCCCGAAATCTTCGATCTAGGGATACCGGTACTCGGAATCTGCTACGGCATGCAGCTTGCTTGTCTGTCACAAGGCAGCAACATTAAGCCGGGAGAGTCACGGGAATTCGGCCTCGCCGTCTGCAAGGCGAAAGGCGAAAATGCACTTTTCCGAGACTTTTCCGGTGAGTCTCGCGTCTGGATGAGCCACGGTGACCAGGTCGAGAACCTCAGCGAATCGTTCAACTCGATTGCAACGACCGAAACCTGTCCACACGCCGCCGTTCAGCATAAGTCGAAACAAATTTACGGCCTGCAGTTTCACCCCGAAGTCACACACACAGAGTTCGGCGGGCAACTGCTGAGAAACTTCGTGCGAGGCATCTGCGGCTGTGAAGGCACGTGGAAAATTGAATCACTCATCGACCGCGAGGCCGCCGCGATCCGCGAACGAGTTGGCAATGGCCGTGTGATCTGCGGACTGTCTGGCGGAGTCGATTCATCCGTTGTCGCGGCGCTTCTCTATAAAGCGATTGGCGATCAACTCTCGTGCATTTTTGTCGACAACGGCCTGTTGCGAAAAGGTGAGGCGGACCAGGTGCGAGAGCACTTCGGCGATCACTTCAAAACAGACCTGCACGTCGCTGACGCTCGCAAACTGTTTCTCGACGGGCTGACCGGCGAGGTCGACCCGCAGAAGAAACGTAAGATCATCGGCAAGCTGTTTATCGACGTCTTCAAAGAAGAAGCCCTGTCGATTCCCGACTCGCGTTTTCTGGCCCAAGGCACGCTCTATCCGGACGTCATCGAATCCGGAGCCAGTCCCGACGGCCCTGCGGCAACGATCAAATCTCATCACAACGTTGGCGGTTTGCCGGAAGAACTTGGCTTCGAATTAATCGAACCGCTGCGTGACTTCTTCAAAGATGAAGTCCGACAAATGGGCATCGCGCTTGGCCTGCCCGAGCACCTCGTCTGGCGGCACCCCTTCCCCGGTCCTGGCCTTGCGGTTCGCTGCCTGGGCGAAGTCACCGAAGAACGACTGACCATCCTGCGAGAAGCCGACGCCATCGTCATTGAAGAATTACATAACGCAGATCTCTACCGCGAAATCAGCCAGGCATTCGCCGCTTTGCTCCCAATTCAATCCGTTGGAGTCATGGGAGACGCTCGAACTTACGAAAGTACAATTGTCGTCCGAGCGGTCACGACGACCGACTTCATGACAGCCGACTGGTTCCGCATGCCGCATGACGTACTGCAGAGAATTTCGACTCGCATCACAAACTCAGTCCGAGGGATCAACCGCGTCGTCTATGACTGCAGCTCCAAACCGCCCAGCACGATCGAGTGGGAATGACAGCGTCCCAGTTCATACCCGACAGGCGGGAATCCAGAATGCATCTGCAGGGTATGACAAGCGGCTCTCCGGCACACCACCTGAGGCAATTCCTCATCACAACAAACATGGCACGCCAGCGAGTTGCTCGACATGTCCTACTGAGAAGTCACTACCAGAGAATTTTTGAGTGCCCCCATGAAAGCTATCGCCGTCAAGCCGCCGCAGAAGAACAGCGTCCACCTCGTCGACATTCCAAATCCGGAACTCAACAGCGTGGCAAACGGTCGTGGAGTCCTCGTCAAAGTCATGCAGGTCGGAGTCGACGCAACTGACCGCGAAGTTAATGACGGCCTGTATGGAAACTCGCCTGACGGTGACGATTTCCTGGTCATCGGTCACGAAGTATTCGGACAAGTCGTCGAAGTCGGAGACGCCGTCCGAAAGGTAAAACCTGGCGACTATGTAGCGTGTACCGTCCGTCGACCAGGCACGTCGATCTACGACGACATCGGCCGAAACGATATCACCAGTGAAGAAGTTTACTTCGAACGTGGCATCAACCTGCGGCACGGATACTTGACGGAATACTTCGTCGATGAAGAAGAATTTTTCGTTCGAGTCCCCGCCGGCCTGAAACACGTCGGTGTTCTGGCTGAACCAGCCAGCGTCGTCGCCAAAGGTCTTGAGCAGGCCAACCTCGCTCAGCAGAGACTCCAGGTCTGGCAGCCTCGCACGGCCTTCGTGATGGGCAGCGGCCAGATCGGTCTACTGGCCACGATGATGCTTTCACTGCGAGGCTACGAAGTCTTCACATTTGCTCGAGGGACCGCCGAAGGAAACCTCAAAGCAGAAATCGCTACCGAGTACGGAGCTCGCTACGTCAGCACGAACGAGCAGACTCCGCAGGAACTGATCAAGGAAATCGGCAAGAAGCCGGACATCATCTTCGAAGCCACCGGAAACAGCCGCCTCGCCTTTCAGGCGATGGAGTATCTCGGCCTGAATGGAGCCCTGATCTGGAGCAGCGTGACCGGCGGCGACAACCAGGTCGAAGTCCCGGCCGACAGGATCAACCTGGAGTGGGTACTCGGCAACAAACTGCTGGTCGGCACGGTCAACGGAAACTGGAAACACTTCGAACAGGGCATCGCCGACCTCTCTCTGGGCGAGCAGATGTTCCCCGGCGTCACCGAGCGAATCCTGACCAACCCCGTCGAAGGCCTCGACAACTACCGAGAAATGATGACCCTCTTAGAGTCCGGCAAAGCCCTGAAAGTCTTCGTTAATGTCGCGGATGAGTAGAAGCTTTATCGTATCCTTCATGCCAAGCGAAGTAGTCACTTCTCGAAATAGCAGTATTAAGCCCCACGCCTGATAACCAGATGAATTGCTGCGAGAACACATCAGCAACTTTGGCACGGCCCAATTCTGAAGCTCCTCCACACGTAGCCACCCGCCAAATCAAGTCGTCAATCTGCTTAAAGTCTGCAATCCATTCGGCAACTGAATCGTCAGACAGCTTGGGAAAGATTTCTTTGATACGCTCAATCCTGGGTATCCGACATTCGGGACCGAATTCCGCATAGACATGAAAACCATAGTCCTTGGGACAACGCGCTCGCGCGATCTGGCCGTGAATGTAAGCCAAGAGCACGATTGCAATTACTGAAGCCGCGAATATAAACGCCCACGTGTGACTCCACGATGAGATCGTGAGTGCAAGGAGTCCTGTAACCAGCGTGCCACACTCGAGGAGTGGCGGCCATGACTTGTTTTCAGCTTTATGGGCATTCTTCCCATCCCCACAGAAATCTATGACAGTCGGGTGCATACCAAAGTGGATATCGTTTCTGGATTTGGTGCACCGATACGCGCCCTACACTGAAAATCACCGCAAGTTGATTGGATCGACGTCGACGACAAATTCTACGCTGCGGTCTGTTGGGAGCGTGGGGCGGAGTTCTCGCCAGAGGATTCGAGCAGCGTTGAGGTCGGCAGCCGATAAGAGGAAGTGGAAGCGGTAATTGCTCTGCAGTTTCGTGATTGGACAAGGAGCCGGACCGAGGACTCGGATGTCGAGATCGCGTTTCTGGACGACATCACGGATGACGTCGGACATGTCGAACGCCACGGACTCGACGGCCTGTTCGATCGGGCCTCGCAAGATAACTCGCACCCAGTGAGTGAACGGCGGGGCTTCCTGTTCCTGGCGATGTTTCAGCTCGTGCTCGGCGAAGCCCACGTAGTCGTGGTGGATCGCTTTCTGAATCGCAATGTCTGTCGGTGAACATGTCTGCACAAAAACTCGCCCACCTTTTTCGCTGCGTCCAGCTCGACCAGCGACCTGTGCGATGAGCTGGAAGGTTCGTTCGGACGCTCGCAGGTCCGGCTGATGAAGCACCGTGTCCGCATCCACGACGCCGACCATGGTAACGTTCGGAAAGTCCAGCCCCTTCGCGATCATCTGAGTGCCAACCAGGATGTGAGCTTTGCCGTGGCGGAACAGTTCCAGAGCTTCGTCATGGCTGCCACGTTTCTGCATGGTGTCGCTGTCCATGCGGATGACTTTGTGGTTGGGAAACTTGGCCTGAACTTCCTGCTCCAGCCGTTGCGTGCCGGCTCCGAAGTAGCGAATGCCAGGCCCGCCGCATTGCGGGCACGTTGTCGGTGGCGGCATCTCCGCACTGCAGGTGTGACAAAGGATGACGTTCCGGTCGCGGTGAAACGTGTAGGTGATGTCGCAGTTGTGGCACTTCACGCCGCTGCCGCAACCTCGGCACCAGACCGTCGGCGAGAAGCCTCGCAGGTTCAGAAACAGAATGACCTGCCCGCCATCGGCCAGCGCCGCCTGAATGCCGGTCCGCATCGCTCGCCCGATCGATTGCCCCTTCGTACACAAGGGATCGTTGCGAATATCAACAAGACTGACCGGCGGCATCGGCAGTCCGGATACACGATTCGGCAACGACAGGATCGCGTCCGTATCGGCGACGGGTTCGGTATTGTTATTGAGCTTCGAAGCCGAAGTATCAGACAGCTGCGGATCAGAGATTGGAGGTGGTATCAGACCTTCAATTCTGGACACACGCAACCAGGTTTCCAGTGTCGGAGTGGCCGTGCCCAGAATCAGCGGAATACCGAGCAACCGTGCCCGTTCACGAGCGACGTTACTGGCGTGGTAACGCGGAGCGGTATCCTGTTTAAATGTGTTTTCGTGCTCTTCGTCGATCACGATCAGTCCAAGATGTGGCGCCGGAGCGAAGATCGCGCTGCGAGCTCCGACGATCACTTGCACCTCACCGCGAGCGATACGCTGCCAGTGCCAGTGCCGCTCGGCATCGGTCAGGTGGCTGTGCAACACGGCGACAGAATCAAAACGGCTACTGAATCGCCGAATTGTTTGCGGAGTCAGGCTGATTTCCGGGACAAGCACGATCGCCTGTCGACCGTAACTGACTACTTCGCGAATGGCTTGAATGTAAACTTCGGTCTTACCGCTACCCGTCACGCCGTGCAGTACAAACGCTCGCGATCGCTTAATACGAAGCTGCATGTTAATTGCGCTGAGAACTCGCTTCTGATCAGCATTCAGTTCGAGGTCCTGTTCGGGAGCAATCTCGCCGAGGTCAGATTCGAACGTCGCAGTTCGCTTGCGAGTCGCAATGATGATTCCTTTGTCGCGCAGCCCATGAATCGGAGCCGGGCTGCAGCCGATCGCTTCGGTGATCTGGTCCCCCTTCAACGGCAGTTCGGCCTCTCGCAGGAGTTCGACGATGGCTGCCTGCTTGGTGGGCAGTTTTGTTGCGGCGAGAAGATTGTCGATATCGGCTGCCAGTGCGAAGAATGTCATCTCTCGCGTCCCGGCTTGTTTCTTGACCCCGGCCGGAATAGCGGTCTCCAAAGCCTGTCCCCACCCGCAGATGTACCGTTCAGCGATCCAACGAGTCAGGTCGAGCAGGTGTTGAGAAACGATTGGCTCGCGGTCGACCAACCCGACGATTTCTTTGAGCTTACGGTTCGACGTTTTCAGTTGCGACAACCCAACGCAAAACGCGACTTCCTTGCGGTTACCTTTTCCGAAAAGGATTTCAACTCGCTGTCCAGGCCCGATGAATTCACGCAACGATTCCGGAACGAGATACGAATACGTCTGCTCAAGCGGCCGAACGAGCGCGACATCTGCGACCAATCGGTCTTCCTCGGCGGCGATCTCCCATTCTGGTCGATCGGGCTCGGTTTGAAACAGGTTCTTCTGAGTTGACTTCGTCACGCGATCGGATCCTGCTTACGCCGGGGCCCGTTCTGCCAGAACAGCCGCTCTTTTGTCAGATGGCCGTATCGCATCGCGCAGTTGAGGCAAAAGCGGCTCTCGCCGTATTGCAGATGAATCTCGCCGGGCAGTATCAGGTGGTACCAGTCCTGCCCGGGGCTCTTAAAGTAGCAGTACTCGCGGATCCCGTCTTTTTTTATATGGACTGACCAGCCATCGGGAAACGGCACATAGACGCGCAGATCTTCCGGCACGTCGTGCTCGACGAGCTGTTCAGGCGGTTCTGGATTGTTGTCAAAGTCGTTACTCATACCGTAAAAGTGCCTTCAGTCTGTGGCTGACGGGACACGTTTTACCACGGCCGACACGGAATCGCACGGAAGAGCGAGCACCACAAACTGAACTGATCAGGAAGTCCGAATGAATTACGAAATCAGCACCGCGCAGACTGACGATTTTCTCAGTGTCGCGGCTCTTGACCGAATCGCCTGGCCGGACATAAATGACACGTTTATCCCGGACGGAGAGCACATCTGGCGAGTCTGGTGCGATCACGCGACGCTGCTTGTCGCCAAAGTGACCGATCGGGAACCTCTCAGCGAGACTCACGAAGTCGCTGGAGCGCTGGTCATGTTTCCGTCGAAGAACGGCGAACTGTTTCTGCACAAGATCATGGTTCATCCCGTTTGCCGTGGGAAAGGCGTCGGGACGGCTCTGATGAAAACGGCACTCTCCGAAACAAATGTCCCCGTACTTCTGACCGTTGATCCTGAGAACGTCCCCGCCGTCACGTTGTACGAGCAGTTCGGGTTCCGAAGTCGCGAACAAATCGCCGGCTATTACCGACCTCACGAAGACCGGCTAATTATGGAATTTGTGCCTGCTGCGACTTCGTAGGTCACGATCATGCAGAACAACTTTCGATAATCATTGACCTGTCTTCAGGTTGATGGTCACGCTTCCGATTTCGCCATTGAATGGAAACGGAGTGTTGTATTCGCCGACGAATCCGCCTTCGTCCGAACCAACCTGTAGCCCGTCGATCGGATGGCGGGGCATTCCTTCTGCGACGTTTCCCAAAGCGACAGACTGATCGCCTGCCTTGAGAGTCACTTCACCGCTCTTCGTAAGGTTTGCTTCGACTCTTGTGACTACATCCGAGAGTTTCGAAGTAGAAGAAACTTTGAACAACTTGCCGCCTCGACGAGTGACGAATGTCAGGATGCCGTTTTTCACGTAGAGCGAGTATCCCTCAGCAGTCCCTCCGTGTGCGACCAGCACGCCGTCGGTGCCGGACTTCTTCAGCTCAACTGAGATTTGAATCGGTCGCTGCACGACGAATGGTCCTTCTTCGGCGGAGAGGTTGGCCCCGGACTTGAGCGAGAATGTCCGTTGCTTCCGATTGACCCTGGCTTTCTTAGGCTCTCCTCGCCATCCACTGAGCGGAAGAACGTTCGCGCGTGCGGCGTACGTGTCCCATTTGGATTCCAACTCTTTTGCGAGTTCTGGTTTCTCTGCAGCAAGATTGTGAGTTTCGGAACGGTCGGTTTTCAGGTTATAGAGTTCCCACGGTTTGTTCTCTTTGGCGACGAGCTTCCAATCGCCGTCGCGGATTGCTCGGTTGCCCTCATGCTCCCAGAAAAGTGGCTGCTTCCGGTCCAGCGATTTTCCAGAGAAAGCTGGCTTGAGTGAAGCTCCTTCCAGAGGTTTGATCCTGTTGTCTTTGATCTTCGTCGGGTAGTCGGCACCGGATACGTCAACGCATGTCGCCATGATGTCGATAAGGTGTCCCGGCTGATGGTCAAGTTTGCCGCGGCGTTTGATGCCGGCCGGCCAGTGCGCGATCAGGGGCGTCGAGATGCCACCTTCGTGGACGAAGTGCTTGTACTCGCGGAATGGAGTGTTGCTGACGTTCGCCCAGTTCAGCCCGTAGGCAATGTACGTATCTTCCGGACCAGGCATGATACCAGGGCCGGTGAGGGTTGGAATTCCAACGCGGTTTTGTTTTGGAATCACATCGAGCCGAATTTCGTCAAGCGGAATCTTTCTCATGGATGCCGCGACGGGGCGCTGGAAGTCGCCTCGGCGTCCGACATTTTCCTGACAACCACCATTGTCCTGCATGAATACGATGAGCGTATTGTCGAGTTCCTTGTTTTTCTTCAACGAGCCAACGATGCGGCCGATGCCCTGATCCATGCTGTCGACCATCGCGGCGTAAACTTCCATGCAGCGAGCTTCCCAGGCTTTATGCTCGACGCCTTCCCAGTCTCCGATCAGCGGAGCGGGTTCGCAGGCTTCGCTGACAAGGCCAAGTTCGACAACTCGTTTGGCTCGCGCGTTTCGTACAGGAGCGTAGCCACTGTCGTATCGTCCTTTGTATTTAGCGATATCTTCTGGCAAAGCGTGCATTGGCCAGTGGGCGGCCGTGTAAGTTACATACATGAAGAACGGTTTGCTGGCGTCCTGCCTGCAATGGTCGTTGATGAATCGTACGGCATTGTCACTGATGGCGTCTGTGTAGTAATACTGATCGGGTTTGTACTCTGCGTCGGTTGTTGGAGTGATGTTCTGGTTGTCGCGAGTCAGAGTGCCGGGATCAAAGAAGCTGCCAGCTCCAGTGATCGTTCCATAGAAACGGTCGAAGCCTCGCTGCCTCGGCCAGTTGTGTTTCGGGCCGTCCGGTTGAATATGCTTAGTGACGTGCCACTTGCCGACTCCGTATGTCGAGTAGCCAGCAGGCTTGAGAACTTCGGCCATCGTTCGGCAATTGTTGTTGAGGTCGCCCCGGTAACCGTCGAGACCTCGGTCAGTCATCATGTGGCCGATGCCTGACTGATGCGGATACAGGCCGGTCAGTAATGATCCTCGTGTCGGACAGCAGCGGCCCGTGTTGTAAAACTGCGTGAATCGCAAACCGTTTTCAGCCAGACCGTCGAGCGTTGGAGTTTCGATCTCTCCTCCGTAACAGCCGATATCGGAATAGCCCATGTCGTCAGACAGGATGACGATGATGTTCGGCCGCTCGGCGGCCACAGAAACCTCAGACCTTGCTGACGTAAACATTACCAGGCAAATGCCAGAAACAACGAACTGAAAACCGAATGGAGAACGATTTCGCATGATGAGTGATATCCTGGTTGAACGCCGGAAAGAGTTTGCCGCTCAGTTTTAATGGGTGACGATGATCGCCGCGAGCATTGCCGATCAGAACGTGACCATCCGATCGTTCTTTCAACGAAAAACGAGCGGCTGAAGTTACCTTCGGCCGCCCGTTGTCAGAAATTCTCAGCTGTTGAGATTAACCCTAAGGCTGCCAGCTTAGTGCCGGGACGGTTGCGAAACCTTCCCGATAAACACGGTGCAGCAGTTTGTCGGTTTCAACGTCACCGCAGGTAAATTTCTCGGCATCCCAGTTGACTGGTTTGCCTGAGCGAAGCGCGACGTTCCCAAACAGGATCGTGTGCGTCAGCCGCGAAGCGTAGTTGAAGTTTGACATGGCTGCCGGACCGCCCGCGCACGCGATGGCGTATTCCTTAAAGTGGCCAGGTGAACGAGGCAGAGTCGGCTCAGGCGGCGTTAGCGGGTCGCCTTTGACCGATAATGTCAAGCCAAGCTTCCGTTTCTGATTCCTCTCATCTCGAAGGCCGGATGTGATGTAAACCGGCTCGGCAGTTCCAGTTTTGAACAGAATAAACTCAGCACCGTAATCGTCCGGGGATATGAGTGTCAGCTCGGAACCTTCAATGATCGTGCCACTCGACGAGAACTTGCCGCCCGGCAGCAGGTCTTGTGATGGCAGGTTGCCACCGTCGTACCAGTGAAGGTTGACCGCGCCCCAGTTTCCTTCGCCGTCGCCACGTGGCCGTTCGCCGAAGTTGAACTCGATAGTCGAATTCGATGGGAACTGTTCGCCGATCTCCGTCGACTTCGCGGTAACCGTTTTGGCGTCAAACAGGTCACAGGCCATGACAGCCATGTTCGCTGTGTGGCAGGCCATGTCGCCGAGAGCTCCGGTACCGAAGTCCAACCAGCCTCGCCATTTGAACGGTGTGTAAAGTGAGTTGTAGGGACGTTCCGGAGCTGGTCCGAGGAACAGATCCCAGTGCAGTCCCTTTGGAATTTCTTCAGCAGTTTCTGGTCGACCTTTACCCTGCGGCCAAACCGGTCGGTTGGTCCAGACGTGGACTTTCTTAATATCACCGAGCATACCGGCACGAACGATTTCAACAGCTTCGCGAAGTCCGTTGTTGGACGTTCCCTGATTGCCCATCTGAGTGGCGACGCCCTTTTCATTGGCCATGTCACGCATCAGTCTGGCTTCGTGGATCGACCAGGTCAGCGGCTTCTGAGTAAAGCAGTTCTTACCCATGCTCATTGCCAGGAGACTGGCCGGCGCGTGACTATGGTCAGGCGTCGATACCGTCACGGCGTCGATCTTGTCACCCATTTCGGCAAGCATTTCTCGATAGTCCACGAACTTCTTTGCGTCTGGATATCGAGCGGCTGCTTTCTCAAGTCGTTTTTCATCGATGTCGCAGATAGCGACCATGTTTCCGTGGTTGCTGGCGTCGCGCGAGTCGCTTGAGCCTTTGCCTTCAACGCCGATTGACGCGAAGTTGATTTTTTCAGATTTGTTACGGCTTTGTGCGAATACGGGAGTGAGGCTGTGACCTGCCCAGATTCCCGCGCCGATGGCGGTGGACGTCTGCATGAATGAACGACGAGTCGACTTACGTGGCATAAAGATGTTCCTTTTCGATGACGTGTATTTCGCGGGTGGGCCGAAGAATGTTTCAAGTTCTGTTATGCATTCGGCGGGACACAATAAAGTGGGGTCAGAATGATAAGCAGTCTGAAATGCCGCGCCCAACGAATCGGCGAGAACTCATCGGAAACCGTGGATTTCAGAATATCAGTCGGCAGGACTTTTTCACTAACTGTGGGAGACAGTCGCTGATTTGCGATCACTACGAGGGGCCGGTACTCTGGCCGGTTCCCGCCATGAGCTTCCTTCCCACCAACCAGGAGACGGCCGGCCGCAACCGCACTCAATCGTCGTCGGATGTTCGTTTACGTTTGGTTGAGTCGAGTTTTGCGACATTCTGATTCGTCTCGCTCAATTCTCTGACACGGAATTACTGGACCTATGAAAGCTACAGTATCTTTGTTGCTGTTCGCGGTGTTGTTTCCTGTTGCCGGTTGCAGACCAACCGCGGAACCAGCACCGGGAGGAACTGCTCCGACCGGCGAAACGGTACCGGCTGCAGAGGTCGCGCCGGCCGATGATGCTGATTCGCTGGTGACGTTGAAAGAAAAGTCGGTCAAGCTCGACGTCAGCGTCAGCGGCCACGTCGTACTGGCAGATTTCCGAAAGACAGAAACGTCTGACGAAGACCTCGCATTATTGAAGGGGCTACCGAAGGTCGCGAGAGTCATCCTCGAAGGACCGAACTTTGGTGACGCTGGTATGGCGCATCTGGCGGACGTACCGTCTTTCTCGGTACTCGATGCAGCCAGCACGGCGATCACTGACAAAGGATTGGAATCGCTTTCAATGGTTGCGGGCTTGCGAGCGTTGGGGCTTCGCCGAACCAGCGTGACTGATGTCGGACTTGCCCACCTCGTTGGTTTGAAAAGTCTGGTCGACATCGATCTCCGATTTACGAATGTTTCGGATGAAGGCATCAAGTCGCTCGCACAAATCAAAAGCCTTAAAGCTGTCAAGCTGCAGGAGTGTCCTGGAGTTTCGGACGACGGCATCAAAGTACTCGGCTCGCTGCCGAATCTTGAGAACGTCAATATCAGCAAGAATACGCGTTTGACGGAGGCATCGCTGGAAGCCTTGTCGAACTGCAAGAAACTGAGAGTGCTGGAACTCGAAAACGACACCAACATTGAAGGCCCGGCGCTGGAGCACATCGCTGGTCTGACGAATCTTGAGGTGCTCAACGTCCGATTCAACTTTGTCAAAGGCGACGCGCTGGCACACATCGCTGGCCTGACGAAAATGAAGACTCTGCTTCTTCGAGAAACCGTCGTCAACAACGCCGGTCTGGACCACCTTTCTGGAATGAAAGACCTGGTCGAACTCGACGTAACCAACACAGTGGTCGACGACGGCGGTATTGAAAAACTCTACGGCTTTCCAAATTTGACCGTTCTTCGACTTGAGCAATGCAGCATTACCCCGGACGGTCTCGTGGCGATCTCGAAGATTTCAACGCTCAAAGAACTCGACCTGACCAACGTGTCCGACCTGACTGGAGACTCACTGGAACCGCTGACCGCACTCGAAAATCTTGAAGTGCTCGACCTGGACGAGAACTTCATGATCGATGGCAGCGCTGTCGATTTTCTGATCGATCTGAAAAAATTGAAGAGACTGAAGATCGGAACGACGCTTTTATCGAGCGACGACGCAGCTCTCGCCGAATTGCGAGAAGCGTTGCCTGACCTCGAAATTCAGGAATCCTTTTAGCAGCAGGGTGGGCACTACTCACCCTGTAAAATGTCGCACTTATTCCTAATCGGAGAACTGCCGTGACCGTATCACGCCGTGAATTTATCGCCGCTCCGATTGTTGCCGGAGCCGTCGCAGCCACAGGTTCAAGTTCTGCTGCAGAAGCAAAGTCGACGCAGCCGCCGAAGTTTCGCTACTGCCTGAACACAAGCACGATTCGCGGGCAGAAGCTTGGCATCGTCAAGGAAATCGAGCTCGCAGCCAAAGCTGGTTACGACGGTATCGAACCGTGGATTCGCGAACTGGATGCTTACGTCAAAGACGGCGGCAATCTGAAAGAACTCGGCAAGCGAATTGCCGATCACGGTCTCCGAGTCGAAAGTGCCATCGGCTTTGCCAATTGGATTGTTGACGACGATGCCAGACGAGTAGAAGGACTCGAAGTCGCGAAGCGTGACATGGACATGCTTAAGACGATCGGCGGCACGCACATTGCCGCTCCACCGGTCGGCGCCCATCGGGGCTCGGCAAAGCTCGACCTGTTCAAAGTGGCTGAGCGTTACCGAGCGTTGCTCGAAGTCGGTGACCAGACCGGGATCATCCCGCAAGCTGAGGTGTGGGGATTCTCGGACAACCTGTCTCGACTGGGTGAGACAATGTTCGCCGTCATCGAAGCCGGACACAAAGACGCCTGCATCCTGCCGGACGTTTACCACATCTACAAAGGTGGTTCGGACTTCTCCGGCATGGCCGCCATCGCGGGCTCGAAGATTCACTGTTTTCATGTGAACGATTATCCGGCCGACCCGCCGCGCGACACGATTTCGGACAAAGACCGAGTCTATCCCGGCGACGGCGTAGCCCCGCTGAACGACATCTTCCAGATGGTCGCCGCCAACGGTTTTGACGGAGCCCTTTCGCTGGAACTGTTCAACCCAGGCTACTGGGAACAGGATCCGGAGCAGGTCGTGAAAACTGGCCTCACGAAAACAAAAGAAGCTGTCTCGAAAGCGTTTTCATAGCGTTTACACATAGTTTGCAAGCGGCGTTGAATTATTAAGCCTTCAATCGTGTCAGGCCGGAACTGCACCGTTTCCAGATAAAGATCTCACTGCGGAGTCATCTCGATGAAGTTTACGAAGATGCAAGGTGCCGGGAACGATTACGTCTACGTGAACTGTTTCGAGCAGGTCGAACTCGGCGATGTCAGTGAGTTGGCGAAAGCCATCAGCGATCGGCATTTCGGAGTTGGTGGCGATGGGCTCGTCCTGATTTGCCCATCCGAACGGGCGGACGCTCGGATGGTCATGTACAATGCCGACGGCTCTGAAGCGGAAATGTGCGGCAACGCCGTACGCTGTGTGGCAAAGCTGGTTTACGACCACGGCATCGCCGCCAAAGAAGAACTGACGATCGAAACCGGTCGCGGGGTGCTGGATCTGCAATGCTCTGTCAGCGACGGCAAAGTCGACCGGGTTCGCGTCAACATGGACGAGCCCATTCTGGTGAGCAGCGAAATTCCGACGACGCTGGCTGGCGATCCTCCCGTTAATGTGCCTTTTGAAGTCGGCGGCCGGTCGCTCGAAATAACCTGCGTTTCGATGGGCAACCCGCACGCGGTAACTTTCGTCGACGAAGTGAATGACGACTGGGTGTTGAATATCGGCCCGCAGGTCGAAGTTCACGAAGCTTTCCCTCGCAAGATCAATGCTGAGTTCACGCAAGTGGTATCACGGTCGGAAGTTATCATGCGAGTCTGGGAGCGAGGCTCAGGCGAGACACTGGCCTGCGGAACGGGTGCTTGTGCGTCGGTCGTTGCCGGTGTTCTGACAGGATTACTCGACCGCAAAGTGCTGGTTCGACTGACCGGCGGTAACCTGGAGATCGAGTGGGCGGAGTCCGGCGAGGTCTACATGACTGGCCCGGCTGCCGAAGTCTTCTCGGGTGAGTGGCCAACCCTCGGTTGATCTTGATAGTCGATGATTATCTAAAAATAGTTGCGGCGAATTTAGAAGCTCCCGACGGTGACTGTGGAGACAATTACACCGTGTTGGACATAGTTGGTCCGGCCAGATTGAAATTCTGATTTCGCAATCGGATCATCGAAATCAAGAACTGTCACATTGGCTTCTGTATTATCGGGAGGCGGCGGAATGAGTGGGGCATTCAATTCGGAACAGATCGAACTATTCAACAAGGACGGTTACCTCTTCATCGAGAGTTTCCTTGATAGTGAAGAAACCTCGTTCCTGCAGGAAGCCTGTCGCAAAGACGCGACTCTACAGAATCACGCGATGGCCGTTCGAGACGCCGAGGGACGTAAGACGAATCTCACATTGTGGAATCATCCGGGCGAGGATATTTACGGAACAATCGCCCGATCCGAACGCATCGTCGACGCTACCGAACAACTGCTGGGAGACGAGGTCTACCATTATCACTCCAAACTGAGTGCCAAGCAGCCGAAGGTCGGTGGTGCCTGGGAATGGCATCAGGATTACGGCTACTGGTACAAAAACGGCTGCCTGTTCCCCGACATGTTGAGCGTCTTCATCGCCGTCGACCCATGCACCAAAGAGAACGGTTGCATGCAGGTGCTCCGAGGCTCACACCGCATGGGCCGCATTGAGCACGGCTTCGAAGGGGAACAAACCGGAGCCGATCTCGACCGCGTCAAGGAAGCGATGAAAGTACTCGACCTTGTCTACTGTGAAATGTCAGCAGGGACGGCGCTGTTCTTCCATTCAAACCTGCTGCATCGTTCGGACGCGAACCTCAGTGACGATCCTCGCTGGGGCTTGATTTGTTGTTACAACACAAAGCATAACAATCCGTACGTCGAGCATCACCACCCGCAGTACACGCCGCTTAATAAACTGTCGGACTCGGCTATTCGAAAAGTCGGCGCAACGCCGACCTTGACAGCTCAGCATTTTCTTGCACAGGACGAAGACGACACTTCTCGACGATTGGAGGTCGACGCGTGAAATGGCAACAACAAAAACCTGCCCTCGTCTATTTGCTGGTCGCTGTTCTGGGATGGACGATGGATGCCGAACCCGTCGCAGCACAGGCAACCGCCAAGCCTGGCAGTCGAACAGTCCGATTCAGCACGGACATTCGTCCGATACTTTCAGATCGATGCTTCCATTGTCATGGCCCGGACAAAGAGTCCCGTGAGGCAGAACTGCGGCTCGACATTGCGCCACAAGCTGATCAAATCGTTGTGCCAGGCAAGCCAGCCGAAAGTAAACTTCTTCGTCGAGTAATATCGACGGACCCGGACGAGCAGATGCCGCCTCCCGGACATGGCAAACCTCTAACAAAGGAAGAACGAGATCTGTTCCGACGTTGGATCGAAGGCGGTGGCAAATGGTCAGCTCATTGGGCGTATGAGAAACCGGTTCGGACAAAAGCCTTCAACGTTGATGTCGATAAGTCGTTGAGCTGGATTGACCGATATATTGCTCAGCGGCTCGCAGGCGAATCTCTGAAGCTGTCCCCGGAAGCGGATCGCGTCACCCTGATCAGGCGAGTTTCTTTTGACCTGACAGGTCTGCCGCCGACCCTGGAAGACGTCGAAGCGTTTGTGAAGGACGATTCCGACGATGCCTGGGAGAGGCAGATTGACCGACTACTCGCATCGGAAGCTCATGGCGAAAGGATGGCGACGTACTGGCTCGACCTGGTTCGCTATGCAGACACGGTCGGCTACCACGGCGATCAGGACCACCCCATCTCGCCGTACCGCGACTGGGTGATCGATGCCTTTATCGAGAACATGCCGTTTGATCGATTTACTGCCGAGCAATTGGCCGGTGATCTGGTCGAAGGCTCGGGAATCGATCAGAAGATTGCGTCTGGATACAACCGGCTTCTGCAGACGACTCACGAAGGCGGGCTTCAGCCGCGAGAATACCTCGCCATTTATGCTGCCGACCGAATTCGCAATTTGTCGGAAGTCTGGATGGGTGGCACGATGGGCTGCTGCCAGTGTCATAACCACAAGTTCGATCCGTACACGATCGAAGACTTCTATTCGATCGGCGCGTTCTTTGCGGATCTGGACGAAGCAAAGCATTTCACATCGGGCGGAAACTCGTTGCCGACAAAGCGTGAACCGGAACTTGTTGTGCTGACTCGGCGGGAACGACTGCGAATCGATGAACTGAAACAGGAAATCGCAGGAATCAAAGTCGCGTCGCAGCACTTAGCCAATGGGGATGCCGATCAACCTTCAATTGTCGCAATGATTAAGAAGCTCGAGAAAGAAATCGAAGCGATCGAGAAGGCCGCTCGTCGGACGATGATTTCAGCGTCAATTAAGCCTCGCACAATGCGAGTGCTTCCTCGCGGAAATTGGCTCGACGACAGCGGGCCGATTGTGACGTCGGCGATTCCATCGTTTCTTGGAAACATCGAAACTGGGAATCAGCGTGCGACGCGGCTTGATCTTGCGAAGTGGTTGACCGATGCTAAAAACGGCAACGGGTTGCTGACGGCTCGCGTCTTCATGAATCGATTCTGGTATCTACTTTTTGGTGAGGGAATCGCTCGAAACCTGACCGACTTCGGTGGGCAGGGCGAGCCGCCGAGTCATCCGGAATTACTCGACAACCTGGCGATCGAGTTTGTTGAAAGTGGCTGGGACGTCCGCCACATGCTCAAGTTGATTGCGATGAGTCGGGCGTATCGGCAGTCATCGTATGTAAGCGATGGAACACTGACGGCCGATCCTGGGAATCGCCTGTTCTCACGACAGTCGCGATTTCGGTTGCCGGCCGAGGCGGTTCGTGACAACGCGTTGTTTATCAGTGGTCTGCTTGTTCAGAAAGTGGGCGGCCCGAGCGTCAAGCCGTACCAGCCGGCCGGCTACTACCGACATCTGAATTTTCCGACGAGAAAATACGCTCAGCACAACGACGAGCGGCAATGGCGACGCGGTTTGTACGTACATTGGCAGCGACAGTTTTTGCACCCGATGTTGAAAGCATTTGATGCTCCGCGGCGCGAAGAATGTACCGCTCAACGTCCACGATCTAACACGCCGTTGGCGTCGCTCACATTGTTGAACGATCCGACTTTTGTAGAGGCGGCGCGATCTTTTGCGGCTCGTATTCTGGACGACGCAAGAGACGACAGGGCACGGTTGGATACGGCGTTTCGATTGGCGGTGTCTCGATCGCCCGACGACTTTGAACGGAAGCTGGTCATGCAGCTTCTGGTCGATTCCCGTGGGCAGTTCCGGGCCGACGAAGCAGCAGCTCGGGCTTTGGTTTCAACAGGACTTGCTCCAGAAGACGATGGGGTTTCAGTTGTGGAACACGCGGCATGGACGACCGTCGCGCGAGCGATACTGACTCTCGGTGAAACGACAACACGCAACTAAGTGAAGATTTTTGAAACATATCGTCTGTTTTCTGTGGCTCGCGACTCCGTTGCGCCAGCCACGTCGGGGCTGAATATACGGAGTGTTGTGCCGCTGTGGGGAAGTTAATTCGGGTACGTTTCTAACGTGCCCCCGTTCTACTTACAGACCCTGGTTCGGAAGTTGTTTAATGCTTAATCAAACTCGCATCAACCGCCGCACTTTCCTGTCGGACAGCGGCGTGGGACTTGGAGCCGCCGCTCTTGGTTCTCTAATGGCCAGGCAATCTTCCGCGACCGTGGACAGAGACGGCATCGAAGGGCTGCCGCACTTTGCGGGTAAAGCGAAACGCGTGATCTTCCTCTGCATGGCAGGAGGACCGTCGCATCTTGAGACCTTCGATTACAAACCGAAGCTCGACGCGATGAACGGCCAGCCAATGCCGGAATCGTTCACTGCCGGGCAGCCGATCGCGCAGTTGCGTGGGAAATCTCTGAAAGTTCAGGGGCATCTGACGAAGTTTCGCAAGCATGGCGAGAGCGGTCAGCTTATCAGTGACTTTCTTCCCTGGCACGGAAAGATGGCCGATGACATTTGCATTATCCGTTCTTTGGTGACGGAGCAGATCAATCACGATCCGGCTCACACATTCATGAATACAGGCACAGGCATCAATGGTCGTCCATCGATGGGATCATGGTTTAACTATGGCCTTGGCAGCGAAGCCGAAGATTTGCCTGGATTTGTCGTACTGACGAGTGTCGGCGGACGGAATCCTCAACCGATTGCGTCACGTCAGTGGGGCGCGGGTTTTCTGCCGAGTCGTCACCAGGGAGTTCAGTTCAACTCAAGTGGCGACCCGGTGAATTACGTGCGGAACCCGGCCGGAGTCTCGACGTCTCAGCAGGGACAACTTGTGGATACGATTCAGCAGCTCGATCGGTATCGGAATGAGAAACTTCGAGACCCGGAAATCGCGACCAGAATCTCAGCCATGGAAATGGCGTTTCGCATGCAGACGTCCGTGCCGGAACTTGTCGATATGTCTGGCGAGTCGAAAGAAACACTCGACATGTACGGGGCGAAACCGGGCGATGGTTCGTACGCATCGAACTGTCTATTGGCTCGAAGGCTGGCCGAACGCGGCGTGCGGTTTATTCATCTTTATCATCGAGGCTGGGATCACCACGGCGGTCTGGTTCAGTACATGAATACGTGCTGCGGTTTGACCGACCGTCCGACGTGGGCGCTACTGACTGATCTGAAGCAGCGAGGTATGCTCGAAGACACGCTGATCATCTGGGGTGGAGAATTCGGACGCACACCGATGTTCCAGGGGAAGGGGGGAGCGGGGCGGGATCACCACATTAAAGGCTTTTCGATGTGGATGGCCGGCGGCGGAGTCAAGGGCGGAGTTTCTTACGGAGCGACCGACGAACTCGGGTACAACTCGGTCGAAGACGTCGTCCACGTTCGGGATCTGCACGCGACAATGTTGCATTGCGTCGGCATCGATGCTTCTCGTTTTTCAGTCAAACATCAGGGCCTGGATAGCCGTTTGACCGGTGTTGAGCTGGCTCGGGTGATTCGGCCAGTCTTGAGCTGATCAGTTCAAATTGAACCTTCGGCGACATTGGTGTGGTGAATCCCAAGTTCTACCAGGTAATTTGCGAAACCACCGCGACTTTCGAGCGGTACCAGGGTTCAGTTTAGTTGGCTGGGGCATGCTCCAGCTCTTGAATCTGGCTGGGACACGTCCCAGCCTACGTTACCAGCGTCAGTGCTCAGGAAAGCGACGCATGAAAACGCGACTTCTGCCATTGCTCGTGGTTGCGGCAGTGTTTGTGCTTTGCCAGTGGGCCATTCAGCCTTCGGTCACGCTGAACGCGACGCCCACTGAATTGACGTATTCTGACGCTGATTTGCCGAACCTGGTCGCTCAAATCGATGACCACTTTGAAGATTTATGGAAATGTCAGGAGCTGACGCCTGCTCAACCAGCGGACGAACTCCTGTTGATGCGACGGCTTGCTCTCTCGCTCATGGGTACCGTTCCGTCACTGGAAGAAATCCGGCAATTCAAACTTGACAATCAGCCCGACCGAATCGAACGTTGGACCCAACGATACCTCGACGACCCCAGGTTTGCGGACTACTTCGCCGAACGACTGGCGAGGTGCTTCGTCGGCGTCGACGGTGGGCAGTTCATCGTCTTCCGCCGCGACCGGTTCGTCAGTTGGTTGAGCGACCAGCTCGAAGCCAATGAACCATACAGCCAGATCGTACGACAGATGATTTCGTCAAAAGGGTTGTGGACGGGCGAGCCTCAGACCAACTTCATCACAGCGGCCGTTGCTAACAAAGACCTCGACGAAAACAAACTGGCGTCTCGGTCGGTACGAGCATTTCTCGGGCAGAGCATGGACTGTGCTCAGTGTCACGATCACCCTTTCAACGAAAACTGGCAGCAACATCACTTCGAAGGCGTGGCCGCTCAGTTTGGCCAGGTCGAACAAGGCGGGCTTGGGGTCTTCGACAAGCCGGGCAAGATGTTTGAAGTTGATGACCTTGAAAAGGTTGCCGCGGATGCCGCTGCGGATGAAAAGATCCCACAACGGAAAGTTGCTCCGGCAGTTCCCTTTGGAAAGGAATGGCTTCCGGCGGAAGGTACCGCCCGCGAGAAGTTTGCTCACTGGATGACTCATCCGGAAAACCCGCGATTCGAACGAGCAATCGCCAATCGTGTCTGGGGGCTGATGTTCGGCAGGCCGTACATCACGCCGGTTGACGACATGCCCAATCCCAGTGAGGAAGGTGTTGATCGGGACGTTCTTGACATGCTCGGCAAAGATTTTCGCGAGCACAACTATGACCTTAAGCGAATGATTATGACGATCGCCTCGTCGAAACCTTTCCGAATGAAGAGTGTCGTCGAGAGCGAAAACGATTCGCAGGCGGACGTCAGCTACGAAGATTTGATCGTGTTGCTGGACGAGTCGTGGGGGGTGTTTCCGATGACTCGCCTGCGGCCGGAGCAGATCATTGGATCGATGCTGCAGGCGTCTTCGATTCAAACGATCGACCAGAACTCGCACATGTTTACTCGATTTCAACGCTTCACTAACGAGCGAGATTTCGTGAATGAATACGGCGACCTTGGTGACCAGGAACTTGTTGAGCAATCAGGAACGATCCCCCAAGCCTTGCTCAGAATGAACAGCAACATGACACGTGGCGCTGTCGAGTCAGGATTCATGTCGGCTTGTGGGCGTATTGCCAATCTAAGTACGACCAATGAAGAGGCTTTGGAAGCGGCGTACTTTGTGTGTCTGACGAGAAAGCCCACGCCCGAGGAACGAGAACACTTTCTAAAACGATTGGGTGATCATACGGACGATCGCCGAAATCCGATCATCGAAGACATTTTCTGGACGCTGTTCAACTCGCCGGAATTTTCTTGGAATCACTAGCGTTGCTGACTGGTCGGAAGTTCGACTCTCAAGTAGCCGACTTCGCAAGAATTCGGTTTTCGAACAGCGTCCCGAAGTCTTGCGACTCCGGCTACAAACGAATGTGAGCTTTCTTATGACGACTCAAGTCACTCGCCGATCTGCTCTGAAAACTGCCGCTGGACTGGGGCTGTCGTTTCTCGTTCCGGCTCTTGAAGCGAAGGCGGCCGAGGAACGAGGTCCAAAGCGGCAGAAGTCTCTGATCGTTCTGTGGATGGCCGGTGGTCCGAGCCAGCTTGAGACATGGGATCCGCATGCTGGTTCAGCGACTGGCGGCGAGATTGGTGCGATCAACACTCGGATCGATGGGCTGCAGATTGCGGATATGTATCCGCAAATGGCCGAGCAGATTCAGCATATGAACGTCGTGCGTTCGCTCGTCTCCAAAGAGGGCGATCACGAACGAGGCACCTACTTCATGAAAACCGGGTATCGTCCAGACCCAGTGTTCAAGCATCCGGCAATGTCGGCAATCGTGTCGCATCAGCATCCGGCTGAGGGGTTGGAGATTCCCGCTCACGTTTCACTTGGTGGTGGCCAGTGGCCGGCTCGCGGAGGTTACTTCGGAGCATCTCACGACGCATTCAGAGTGTTCAATCCAGGACGACAGATCAACAACATGCGACCGCTGGTTGGTGAGGAACGCCAGGAACGACGCCTGGCGAGTCTCGATGTCGTCACTCAGGCTTTTGCTCGCGGGCGACGGATTCAGACAGAAAATACACTGCATCAGCTTACTGTTCAGCGAGCGTTGAAGATGATGAGTTCTGAACAACTCAAAGCACTCGAACTCGACGATGAGTCGGAGACAATCAAGCAGGCTTACGGTGATACTCGGTTCGGTCGGGGGTGCCTTGTTGCTCGAAGACTGATCGAGACAGGTGTGAGAGCCGTTGAAGTAACGCTTAACGGCTGGGATACGCACGCTGCGAATCTCCGTGGACACATAACCCAGGCCGAAATTCTCGACCCGGCATTCGCTACACTTACCGCTGAGTTAAAAGAACGCGATCTTCTAGACTCAACAGTCGTGTTGTGCATCGGCGAGTTTGGCCGAACGCCGACAGTTAACCCGCTGGGCGGCCGCGACCACTGGCCGAAATGGTTCTCGTGCGTCGTCGGTGGCGGTGGTCTGACTGCCGGGAAGGTGATCGGCGAAACGGATCCGCTCGGTAAGCAGGACGCCGTTGATCCAATCACAGTAAATGATCTCTACGCCACAGTGCTTCAGACTCTGGGCGTCGATTACGCCGAAGAATTCATTACGGACATCGGCAGGCCAATTGCGTTCAGCGATGGAACGCTGATTGAGCGTCTAATGACTTAATCCTTCTTCGGCGAAACTTCTCGAAGCGGTTTGCCCGTTACAGAAATCGGTGCAAGAGACACTCGCGAGAATCGATACCGACAGTCGTACGCGCCCAGGAATAGCGAGTTATTGTTGGGTGTTTTCCAATAGTCGTCGAGGCTGAGTTGCTCGGGCTTACCTGCCCAATCAATAACCGTTCGGCCGTCGCAACGAACGACGACTGACTCTTTTCGCACAGTCACGATGACCTGAGAAGGCCGGCCTTTCTGCAGCAGATCAGCCATGAACGTTGTCACATTATTTCTGGCATTCTGGCCGTCGACATTTTCTAACGCGGTGGCTGCCGTTTTCTGTTGAACGTTGTAGCTGATTAACGTCAGGAAACGATGACCATCTATAAGCTGACCCAGGATTAAACCGTTTGGCTCGTCGAGCGGCGTCGCGATGACGGTGAGTTCGTACTCGGCTGGCGGTTCGAATGGGATTTCGAGTCGAGCCCCGAATTGTTTTGGAGATTCGAACCCTCCGTCAACGACCTGCCACTCACCAGCAACCGTATCCCGTTCAAGATCGACGAGCGCCAGAAGGTCGATCGATTCTTTCGGCTGAGGTTTCGTTTCTGCTTTGCTGGCGAGTTCCGTCGCGTTGCCTCGAGGACGAAGAAATCCTGACGTCGACTCTCGGACCTGGAAATAGCCCCACAGTTCAACGGCTTCTCCATTCTTAAGTGTGGCGTCGATCCGATAGCTGACCGGCGTCTCTCGATCGAAGCTTCCAAGGAAGACTGTTCTGGGAACTGCTGTATCTCTGTCAGTTGGACTTAATTCAGATGTTAGAACCCACGGCCCTTGTATTTCTGTCTGGACTCGGCAGCGGATTGAGGAAACCTGAGCGTTATTCGGCCAATTGAGTTGAAGATTCACTGGCTCGTCCGGCTTCGGCGTAAGAGGAGTCGGGACGGCCGTAAACGATGAGAACAGATCGTCAGATCGATCGACATTTCCTTTCGGCTGCTTCCATCCGAGACGTTTCTTTTGGCTTTCGTCGACTGACGATTCGCTGAGCCAGCCTCGGTACTGCGCGAGGCTCATGACAGTATCGTTCTGGGGTTCGGGATGAGGCAAGCCGATCGGGTGACCAACTCCCTCGTGGTAAATCACGCAATCCGTTCCGACATACGGCACTCGCCATCCGTCTGCGCTGACAAGTCCCCAACCAACTCCACGATCGGCCAGGTAGGTCGCTCGGGAACCGCCTGATTTTGCCCCTGGGAAATGACGGCCTTTGATGATCTGCCCTTCAAACTGCAGCTTTCCATCGTTTGGGCTGACACGAAAAAAATCGTTGAGGGGTCGCCAGTTGATCTCACTAAGAACAAGTAGAATGGGAAATGCTCCACGCTTCGAGCGTCTGAACTGCAACTTGTTGTCGACCTCTCGCAGAGTCTGAAAGAAGATGAAGTTTGCGTCGCCATCTCGAAGTTGCGTTGTTGTTCGAGCCGAGATGAATGGCTGGTCCAGAACTTTTGCCTGCAACGTCGACTGACCGTCGAACTCGCGAGCATGGAATTGTTCAATGCGTTTTGCGAAATAGCTGACTCGGTCATGCCAATCGGGCAGTGGATGGCGGTTCTTCGGCACGAAGTAAGCAACCGTGACTTCGATTTTTGAGATATCGTGGCGGCCATCCCAGGTCTTTAGCTCTGCGGTTTCAGCTACCTTCATTGGCCTGCCAGCGGATAATGTCAGCGCGATGATTGAAACTAAAACTGCTCGTGCTGAAGATTGCCCCATGATTGACTGCCTTGTCTGTTCCTGGCGATTGAGGTCACAAAGCCGGAAGGTCTTCGACCCGCAACGAAAAAGGCCGCCTCCCATGTCAGGAAGCGGCCTTCGTAATTCAACCGGCAGCCTTGGCCACCGTTGGTTGCTTATTCTTTGGTGCCAGGCAGTTTGCCAGCATCCAGAAGCGATTGGAAAGTTTCGCCTTTGGCGTTCTTTTCCTTGCCCGCTTTGTCGAGAGCTTCGCCAATTTTTTTGGCGTCCTTCTCATTCTTTGCAACGCTCTTGCCCAGAGCCTTACCGTAATCGTTACGGACTTTCTTGCTCTTCGCAGGGTGGCAAGTGGCGCACGTGAGCTTATTGTTTTCTGCGACCTTGGTGTACTTCGACTTGAACGCTTTCAAGTAACCTGGTCGTGCATCAGCACCACCGGTGAAAGCAGATGCCAGCAACAGGCCTGCGACTGCAACACAAATCAACTTACGCATTAAGAAATTCCTCCAGTGTTCGAACTTGAAATCTTTCGAAGGATGTGCCATCCGCTAGTAGAGACCCCGGTCAGATAGCTTTACTCGTACGTTTGAGTACTCTTAGGTGTTTGCCTTCGAATAGGGGGCCATCATTAGAATCAGGGGTTTCTTATGTGTCAACTGAGTAACTGGGGACCTTAGCTAATCCATTACCGCGGATGTTCGTGCAGGAATTGATCATCCATTTCGGGACATATCTCGCGAACTTTATGTACACTATCAGGGCCTTCCGTGTGGCGGTCTGGTTGGCGATGGCGTGTTTACGTCAAGCTGCTTCACATTCATGTGATTTTTCAAAACTCAAGCGATAGCAACAACTTCAGAGTTGCAGATGTCGTGCAGGCGCGAACAGAATGTAGCCACGCGTCGTCTGCTGGACTTCATAAACTTTCCAGAAAGCTAACTTTCCCACCCGGGGGTGAATTCCCGAACCCAATCCTGCCCCAAACATCCTCCATGTTAGATTTATTTCGAGCTTAGTCGGCCTTGTGACTAACGCACGACTTATTCAGCCACAGGTTCAGAAATGCTACTCCTGATTATTCGGATTCTGTACGCCGTAATTTGTGGCGGCGCGATTGCTGCGTACCTTGGCACTGATCAGGCTTCATTGCCGCTCTTTGCACAAAAACACAGTCTGGCTACGTTCTTTACCATGTTGCTTGTCAGTCAGTCGGTCACCGTGATCGATATACTGATCAAGCGAAAGCGGATCGAACTAATCACCTCGATTTACTTCGGCCTCTTGATTGGCGTGTTGCTCAGCTTTCTGCTCATGCTGGCGGTTGGTCCCGTCATCGTGTCACTCAGGGCTCAGGCATGGCAGCCGATTATTGGTGCTCTCTCGACGCTGATCCTTTCGTACATGAGCACGTCATTCCTGCTGCAAACCAAGGATGACTTCCGATTCGTCATTCCGTACGTCGAGTTCGCGCGGGAGTTGAAGGGTGGTCGACCGCTGATTCTCGATAGCAGTGCGCTGATCGATGGGCGGATTTCTGATGTTGTTGAAACTCGGATTATTGACTCTCAAATGGTCGTGCCAAGTTTCGTGTTGAAAGAAGTTCAGGATATCGCTGACAGTAGCGACAAGACACGCCGGACCCGTGGACGCCGTGGGCTGGATGTGCTCAGCAAGCTGCAGTCGATTCCTCATGCCGACATCGAAGTCCGCGATTCGGACGATCGAGACAATGTCAAAGGCACGGGCGTCGATCAGAAGCTGGTCTCCCTGGCAAAGTTGATTGGTGGTGGCATCGTCACGAACGATTTCAACCTGAACAAAGTTGCGAGTGTTCAGGGAGTTGACGTCATTAACCTGAACGACGTCGCTTCAGCATTGCGGCCAAGATACCTTCCGGGAGACACACTCGCGTTGAAGATCCAGCGAGAAGGCGAATCTCAAGGTCAGGGAGTTGGCTATCTGGACGACGGAACAATGGTTGTTTGTGAGCAGGGGCAATCATTGATTGGTACCGACATCGAAGCAACGGTTACCAGCGTCCTGCAAAGCAGTGCTGGCCGGATGATCTTTGCACGCCCCGCCGGAGTTGAGTCTGCTGATGACACCGGCGACTACCGGGCACGGCACAAGTAAAAAGTTGTCCAGAGGCTGCTGATTCCATCCTGGTACGTTCAGAGTTCAGGCCTGCGCAGAGCTAATTCGTGAACATCGCGACAACTGATCATTTGGCGTTGTCAGATTGACTGCTCTGAAGTCGTTTCGATCAACTTGAGTCTGATTCTGCAGGTATTCAGAAATTCAACAAAATTCGTTAATCGTTTACAGGGAACAACTTGCGTTTCCCTTACGAGAGGCGTCTGCTTTTTGGCATCATGGATGCATTAAGGAATCACTCAGTTGGCAGGAACGAATGGACGCGGCCGGCCAGTTTTCAACCAGACAATTCCATCCCGCAGAGAGTCTAGTCTCAATTCACAGGCGAGGATGGAACGGCCATCGGCAATTCGTTGCCTGGTCAAATTGGAATCTTGATTCAGGAGAAGAGCTATGAAACGTCGAATCGCACTGGGAGCTATCGTCGCCGCCGTCGCCCTGATGGGATCAATGGATTCAGCGAAAGCTGGTGGTTGCTCACTATACGGTGGTCGAAGCTATGGGTTCTCGTCAGGCAGCTACTATCGACCGAGCTTCAGCTACGGGCACAGAAGCAGCTACTATCGTCCGAGCTACAGCTACGGGCACAGAAGCAGCTACGGGCACAGAAGCAGCTACTGTCGTCCGAGCTACGGTCAGTCGTATTCGCGGCCGGGATTCAGCATCACGTTTGGCTCAGGCCGTTCTGGATTCAGCTTCGGCCGTTCGTACGGACGCTCAAGCCACTACGGTCATGACCACTAGGTCTGTTGATTTAGAGCACGGCGATCGAAGGTCGCTCGCATATCGACTAAGCCGGACATTCCCACTAAGGATTGTCCGGCTTATTTTTTGTCGCGTTTTCTGCATCACCGTTCTGCGATGAGCTGCCTTTCTGGGCATTCGACGGCGATGAACCGAGCGTCAGAGTCTCGATACTTCCGTCTAGTTCCACTTTGAGTTTGAGCGGAGTTTGAGCGTTGATCAGCAAGGTTTCAAAGTCGGATCGCTTGGCAAATGTTTTGCCGTTAACAGATCGAATCCGATGTTGTGATCGCAAATTCGCAATCGCTGCGAGAGTTTCGGAAGTGGTGTTGGTGACGATTGCCGAGCCAGGTTCGGCTTCGTGCATGATCCATCGGAAGCCGTAGAGATCCGTGTTGCCTCGCAACGTGACCGAAATCTCATACTGCGAATCGGCTCGCCGAATCTTGAAGACTGTTTCGGACGGAGCCGACATTACGAGTGATCGAAAGTCGTTCGATTTGGTTGCTATCATTCCGACGGCCAAAACTTCGTCGTCGACCTGAAGACCTGAGAGGGCGGCTGGGCTTCCGGCTGCTATCGAAGTCAGGCGGATGGTTCCATCCTTGGCGAGCGTTGCGTTGTATGTAACTCCGAGCCGCGATGGTTGATTCTGAATTGGCATTTTTAACCGTTGAGCAAAGGCCTCAGCGGCTTCCTTTGACCAGTCTCGAATGGCGGGAAGTGAATCGGCGTTCGCGGCGGCGATGGCGCATCGCAGTATGAATCGAGAGACCGTGCGAACACCGCCCATATTGAGCAGGTGCGTATCGTCACTCGGGCGGTGGTAATCAGGATGCTTGCCTGTGTGCAGCATCATGCTTGGGACGCGGCGTTCGAAGAACGGCCAGTGATCACTCTCCGGCTTGTATGTGTACATGAAATGCAGATTCAGGCCGTCTACGTTCTGCTCGGAAAGAAAATGCCGGCAGGCTGTCGCAGTTTGCCAGCCGGAGATCTCAAGCCCGTCGGGTCGTAAGCGACCGATCATGTCTGCGTTCAGGTGGAAACGGATTTTCGACAGCGAAACGGCTGGGTAATCAACATAGTGCTTTGCACCGAGCAGTCCTTTTTCTTCTCCATCCCAGAAAGCGATCAGGATCGAACGTTTTGGTTTCGTTTTCAACGCTGCCAAAGCCTCTGCAACTTCCAGAACACCGGCCGTGCCACTGGCGTTGTCGTCCGCTCCGTTGTGGACAACGCCAAACGGGCCGCGACTGTTTGTTTGATTTCCAAACCCAACGTGGTCGTAATGTCCGCCGACAAGGATGAATTCGTTCTTGAGCTGCGGATCGCTGCCCGGAATGACCGCAAGGATGTTTCGGAAGTTTGGATGGAAGTAATGAAAGTAGCCTTCGCCGTTTGTAATAGGAGGTACGTTCGATTTTCTCAGTTGATCGACGATATATGCGCCGGCGGCATAGTTGCCTTGCATGCCCGCTTCCCGTCCCTGCAGCGTGTCGCTCGCCAGGAAATCGATGTGCCGTTTCAGCTCGGATTCTGTAATGGAGTCGGCGGCTGGTGAATCAGCTTTCGTAAATGATTTGACGCTTGATGACTGATCGTCGGTTGTTTGAGCTTTGACTGACTGCGACGTCTGCGCGTCTGATTGACTCAGCGCGTTTCGCGTCGAGAGCACACCTGCAAGACATAGAATTGTGGCCAGGCTCATCCGGCGCAAGTTCTTTCGCGAAATCCGTTT
Source organism: uncultured Planctomyces sp. (assembly GCA_937904325.1). Classification (GTDB taxonomy): domain Bacteria; phylum Planctomycetota; class Planctomycetia; order Planctomycetales; family Planctomycetaceae; genus JABMPE01. Next base: position 7,403 of record CALGTK010000375.1, on the reverse strand, counting down.
CACGTGACGCTCGACTTTCTTCGACGGTATTCATGGTTTCTGTACAGATGGTAGATGCCGACGGGCCTTTGAACTCTGATTGGCCGTTTGAGAGGATGGCAGTTTCGCTGCGCTGGCTGTTTTTGTGGAGAGCAGTTCAGGTCGGCAATGTGAGTCCGGTTTGGCGGGGAATTCCGCCGTTCACGGGATATCGATCGAGAGTTCCCCAGGGAATGCCGTTATGCTGAGCGGTTCGTAATACCGCAAACTGCACGAATTATCGCCCGCCGTCTCGAAATTTCCGGAGAGTCCGAGTGCCGGCCAACGCTTTTGATCCGACCTCGATGAGCCTGTTGCAGCGTGCCCGATCGAACGATCAGGAAGCGTGGCACCAGATTGTGCATCTTTACGGTCCGCTCGTTCATAAGTGGTGCCGTCGGTCGAATCTGAAAGATGATGATCTTGCGGATGTTTTTCAGGAGACTTTTCGGTCGGTTTCGACTCATCTCAAAACATTTTCACCGGCGAAAGATGTAGGCTCATTCCGTTCTTGGTTGAGAACGATTTGTCGAACGAAAGTGGCGGATCATTTCAGGAAACTGAATCAGCAACCGGCGGGACAGGGCGGAACGGATGCCAATCAACGGATGAGCTTAGTGGCTGATCCGCTCGGCGATGATGACGAAGAGGAAGCTGGTGAGGACCACGCACTGCTTGTTCAGCGGGCGATGGATATGATCAAATCGGAGTTCAGTGAGCAAAACTGGGCCGCTTTTCTTAGAGTTGCCATCGAGGGCTGCTCGGCTGTGGAAGTTGCGGAGGCGATCAACGTGAATGCACAGGTCGTCCGGCAGGCGAATTACCGAATCCGTCGTCGATTACGCCTCGTCCTGCAGGATCTCATCGAATAAAATGAGGCTTCAAAGTCGATAATCTGTTCATCTTTTTGACGAACACCTGGCGTGGTATCGTGGTAAACTACTTACAAGAGGTAAATTACTTCCAGGATTAGTCTTACCTGCTGACTTGGCTGGAATACAGTACCTGGCAACAGAGTTCGTTGCCGGATTTCTATAAGATAAATCGCAACTCTGCGGAGCAGTTCATGGTTGATTCTCAAGATGGCTACAGAGACGACCCAATCGACTCGCCCATCTACGAGTACGCGCCGACAAGCTACGCCGTTGAAGAGATCGTTGATCTTGAAGTTGCCGAGGATGACGATCTTCGATCTGACGCCAGTCGCGGGAGCGTCGCCGGAACAGTCGTCAGCGTGATTGCTCATGTTTGGCTGCTGATGAATCTCGCTCAGATGGCAGTCGAAGAGGAGCCGGACTGGTACGAACCACCGATCGATTCGCGGATAGTCGAGCTGAAAGACAAAGAGGAAGAGGTCGAAACTGTCGACTACACACTCGCGAATCCGGATGACCGGGAACTTGAAGTCAAAGAAGTTTTGAACGCGGCGAGTATCGGCCTCGCTCTAACTGATAAGCCAAAGAAGGAAGTCGAACCTCGGCCAATCGACGAGTTGATTCCGCAGCTCCGCGAACGGCGAGTCTACGATGTTCCGGAAGGGACCCAGGTTGACGAAAATATCGTCGTCAACGGAACGAATGGCGAGGGCATGATTCAGCTCGAATCGGCGCTCGATCGTGTTACTTGGGAAGTCGCCAAAAATCTCCAGGAGAAGCGAGTCCTGCTTGTCTGGATGCTCGATGGTTCGGGCAGTATCGCCAAGCAAAAGCAGGTTATCGCCAAGCGGTTGCGGCGGGTTTATGGAGAACTCGATGCTTTACAGAAGACCGATCAGATTCCTCGGCACGAAATGCCGCTGCTGAGTGCCGTCGTTTCGTTTGGTGCCCGAACGAAGTTTCTTACAGAAAATCCGACGGAGAAGTTCGAGACGATCCTTAGCGCGATTCAGAATTCCCCCGTCGACCCTTCTGGCCGCGAAAATATCTTCACGGCAGTGAAGCAGGTTCTGACTGTCTGGGGACGTTTCCGAGTTCAGCAGCACCGTCGGATCATGCTTGTCGCTGTTACCGACGAAGCTGGTGATGACTTTGCTAACGCGCTTGAACCATCGATTGCGTTGTGCCAACGGAACGGCGCAAAGGCATACGTGATTGGGCCATCCGCCGTCTTCGGGCGGCGCAAAGGGTTCGTGCCTTACCAGGCACCGGAAAACGGGAAGACTTATCAGCTGCCAATCGATCTAGGCCCCGAGTCTGCAGTGATCGAGGTTGTTGACCTTCCGTTCTGGTACTCAGGAAATCAGTACACGTATTTGTCGTCCGGATACGCTCCGTACGCGTTGGCGCGGCTGGTTCACGAGACCGGTGGCGTTTACTTCATGACCAATACGACAACGATGAGTGGTCTTACTCCGCTGGGAGTTTTCGATTCGGCTTCGCTCAAACCCTTCACTCCTGACTACAGTTTTGGGTCTCCTAAAGAGTATCAGCGAGACCTGATGAAGCATCCGCTTCGTGTGGCGGTGGTCGCCGCCGCGTTTCTCAGCCGTGAGCACAAAGCCAACGGAACTCCGGGTCTGGATTTCAGAGTGAATCCCGGCAACTTCCGGCAGGTGGCCAGTAACGCTCAGAAGACCGTTGCGGTCAGCCAACTGGCCATCGACACAATTCTGCAGGGAGCGTTTCCCGATGGGATCGAGGATGGGCTTGCAAGTGAGCCGTCGTCGCGATGGCGAGTCAACTTCGCTTTGACTTATGGTCGGCTGCTGGCCCAGAAAGTTCGCAGCATGGAGTACAACTTTGCGTTTGCGGCATTGAAGAGCAACCTCAGCAACGAGGATGTCCGAACTAAATCAAACCATTGGATCGTTCGGCCAGACACCAGGATCAACTACGCCAGCAACTATCGCCGTGTCGCCGAGACTTCGCAAAATCTGCTGAACCTGGTCGTCGAGGAAGCTCCCGGAACGCCTTGGGCCGTGCTGGCTCAACGCGAACTGAAAGACGGCTTCGGAATCAAGGTTCAGCAGCGATTTATTCCACCGCCTCCGCCAGCCAGGCCCGGAGCGAAGAAGCCTGCCGCTCCCAGGAAGAAACGTGTGCTTTTTCAACAAGAGAAGAAAAAGCAGGCGGCGGCGAAGCCTGCTCCACCACCAAAGCCACCAGTGCTTCCAAACCTTTAGGGCGATGTTCTGCGATTGCTGGTCAGAGCTGATATCGCATTGAGGGAGGTATTTCCCACCGTAAGCTGCGGGCTTTGCCTCAACCCTTGGATTAATGACCGTTAAAACCGGTCATGCTCAATCTGACGGGAGACTCAGATCGATACTTGTCACGTGACTCGCTGGACTGTGTCCATTCTTCACCGACCGTGTTTGACAACGAGATTCTGAAGGATTCAAGGATGAGTCCCTGCGAAGATTGCCATGCTGGCTGCTGTCGCTCTTTTACTGTGCCAGTGTCAGGCGCCGACATTATGCGAATCGAGAACGGGCTGGGGCTTTCGTTCTGGGATTTCGTGTGTCGCTGGGAAGATCCAGACGGACGAATCGCGCTGAATTATGCGCCCCACTTCTTCTTCGAAGACGAGCCGGAAACGCAGTTCGTGATCTCGTTGATGCACCATGAGAGCGAGTATTTCAAAGAAACGACTCGTTGCCGGTTCCTGACCGAAGGGGCACCGGACGAAGAGCATCCGCTGGGACAGGCTCGTTGCGGGATCTACAACTACCGCCCCGGTGCGTGTCGAGTATTTCCGACGAAGTTTGATCCGGCCAACGAACTGGCAGTCATTCATGACATCCCCGATCGGTCACGTGACGGCGATGTGGGAGTTTATGATCTCTGCCCACGTCCCTGGGAGCCGTCGGACCTCGACCCGGTCCAGCCACTGCACAATCTGGTCGTCGCTCGGTACGAGATGCAGTTTTTTCGAAGCATCGCGGAATTATGGAATCGCAACCCGAGGTCGTGGAGTGTGTTTCCAGATTTCCTTCGTCTTGTCTACGCTCGCCGAGTTGTTCGCGAAGAAGAGCTCAAACCACAGCAGACAGTTACCGAGCTTGCTCCGGCTGAGGTTGTCGATGATCGTGAGAATCCATCGGTGGTGCCGTTTGCGATTTCAGAAGAGCAGCGTCGCTCTGCATGAATCTGAGTGGACTGTTCGCTACGCTCGGGGCATTGGTCCAGCACGGTCGGAGCTTCGAACATCATGCCACCGCGTTTCCTCCCCACTGCTAGCCTTGAGACGCTGAAGCTGAGGTCTCGACTTGTCGCCTCGATGCGAGAGTTCTTCCAGGCGAATGGCTACTGGGAGTGCGAAACGCCGATTCTGTCTCACGAAGTAATTGCCGACGCTAATCTCGACCCGTTTGTGACTTGCGACGTGATCGGCAAACCATACTACCTTCAGACTTCACCGGAAGCAGGAATGAAACGGCTGTTGAGTGCCGGTGCCGATGCCATCTTTCAGATCACGAGAGCCATGCGCCGCGGAGAATCGGGCCGCTTTCATAACCCGGAATTCACGATGGTCGAATGGTACCGAGTCGGTGACGATCACCACGATCAGATGGACTTTGTCGAGTTGCTCGTTCGAGCGTTCTATGCAGAAGCCGGGTGTCAGTCTGCTGGAGAGGTGGTTAATGGGAAGCCTGGCAAATTGTCCAGCGAGCCTTTTGAAAGATTGTCTTACGACGAGGTGTTCAAACGATACGCCGAAACGCGAGTCCTGCACCTTTCGTCATTCGAACTGTCCGAACTCGCAACCGAGCGTGGCGTCATCGCTCCGTCGTCGCTTCAACTGGAAGACCGCGATGGATGGTTAAATCTTCTGCTCACAGAACTCGTCGAGCCACATCTTGGCTGCAATTCACCGCAATTTGTTTTTGATTATCCGGCGTCTCAGGCAGCTCTCGCGAAAGTTCGTAACGTGTCGCTGGCCGGTGAGATTCCAAAGACAACCGCGAGGGTTGCCGAGCGTTTCGAGCTGTACGATAAAGGCGTCGAGCTTTGCAACGGCTATCATGAGTTGACTGACGCGGATGAATTTCTTCGAAGATCAAAAGCTGAGCAATCAAATTCGGCATTAGAAAGCCATGAAGCCTTGCCGGGCGCACCGCTTCTGGAAGAGGCAATCCGTGAAGGGCTTCCCGATTGTGCAGGCGTGGCGTTGGGGCTGGATCGACTGGTAATGATGGCTCTTGGAAAGACTGAAATCCGTGACGTGATTGCTTTTCCAGGCAACCAGGCGTAAGCCTTGTGTCAGGGTATTCGTGACGCTTCCGTTGGAGCCAGGCTTGCAATGCCCTATCTCAGATTAGTCAACGCAGCGAGAATCAACTCTGAAAGCGAATCATGCAGCAGCAGTTCCCAATCGACCTTCTAAAGCGGTGTATCTTCCTGGCTGGCCCAACAGCGGCCGGAAAAACCGAAACGACGGTCAGCCTGGTCTCGCGTATTCCAAACATTGAGATCGTGTCGCTCGATTCTATGTGCATTTACAGGGGGATGGATATTGGGACTGCCAAGCCTTCTCGTGAAATGCAACTGCAGATCCCGCACCACCTTCTCGACATCATCGAACCTCACGAAGAGTTCAGTGTTGCGGAATACGTCGAAGTCGCCCGCAAGGCGTGTGAGGAAATTGTTGGCCGCGACGGAGTGCCGCTGTTTTCTGGAGGAACTGGACTGTACCTGAGGGCCGTGTTGCGAGGTGTCTTTGAGGGACCACCTGCCAACTGGGAGATCCGCAATCGATTACAGGCCCAGGCTGACGATGCGGCATCGCGTGATGACCATTTTTTCTTAATGCGACAACTCGAAAAAGTAGACTCTGACGCCGCGTTGAAACTTCATCCGAATGATCAACGGAGGATCATCCGGGCGATCGAAGTGTTCGAACTGACAGGCTCGACGTTGTCGTCACAGCAGAAGCAGCACCCTCTTCCAGAAGAGCAACGTCCGCCGCACGTTTACTGGTTGTCACCCGATCGTGACTGGCTTCACGATCGCATTAATCAGCGAGTACTGGCGATGTTTAAAGGCGGCCTCGTCGATGAAGTTCGTGAGCTGATGACAAGCGATCCATCCATTGGAAGGACTGCATCGCAAGGCCTTGGATACAAGGAAGTGATCGATGGACTGGCTGGTGACTGCGATCAGAAACTGACAACTGCCAAAGAAGCGGAAATTGTTGAGGTGATTCAGACGAGGACTCGCCAGTTTGCGAAACGACAGCATACCTGGTATCGCAATCTTGATGAGTGTGTTGAAGTAGCAGTCTCGCAAGGTGACGCTCCGGCCGAGGTTGGCGATCGAATTTCGGACATGCTTCTGGGGACAGCAGAATCAAAGACTGGTAATGGATCGTCGGGTTAGGCAGTTTTCACCGGCGTGGAAATTATCAACAATGGTGCGGTTTATCTGCATGTTGCGAGGCGAGAGACGATTGGAGAATTGGATAATACTTATTCTTCTGTTCCCGAACCTTTGGCGACTGTACTCTGAGCTTGAAGCTGTAACAGTTCAGGTGCTGTTGTATTCACCGGGACATGGCGAATATGCCGACAGTTGGAGTAGACATTGGAACGAAGGCTTCAGTTGACTCATGAGATGTTGTATAAACGATGGGGTCGTATCACGATTAAATGAAAGTCGTCAGGCGCAATTTATCTCTCGCTACATCGTCGCGTTTCCTGAAATCGACAAACGTCGTTTCGATGCGGATACCTGTGGCCTGGATTGTGTACAGAGGTTGCGAAGAATGAGCACGATCAAAACTCCAACACCCGCATTAAAATATCATCCAGATGCTTATCGATTCGTCGATCAAGCACTTCGATTTACGCAGCGCCGCTTGGGTCGCACAGCTGATGACGTGCAGCAGGAAGTCGAACTCGAAGAAGCAAGCGCTCACATTTCCGGCCCGGAACTGCTCGACGGTGTCCGCGAGTTGGCGATTCAGGAATTCGGTTTGTTGACGATTCCCGTCCTCAAGTACTGGGGCATTCGCAGCACCGACGACTTCGGCCGAATCGTATTCGATTTCATTGAACGTGGCGCGATGAGGAAGACCGATCGGGATCAGTTGACTGACTTCTTCGATGTTTACGATTTTGAAGAGGCGTTCGACAAAAACTACCAGATTGACCTCTCAGGGACGTTCGCAGAGTGACACAGGTTTGTAGCGAGCGCTACGTCTCGGTCGTTTCAGGCAACTTGTTGTGAATTTGATGCTGTTTTGTGCGAACGCTCGCAAAGTCGTGGCGTTGAGTAACCTGTCAGTAAACAGCCTTCGCTGAAGCCTGAAAATATTTGCCGCACTGGTTGACAGCCAGTTGGCGGCTGTGCATACTTCGAGCCCGCGACAACGTCGCCTACTGAGGTGACGTTGTCGCTGTTCTTTGACAACCTGGTTGGAGACCCTGAGAAACGGTCTTTTTGTGG